>CAYXSD010000003.1:14910-37349 GCA_964466335.1 uncultured Spirochaetales bacterium | reverse complement strand
AGCGCCCCCTTACATACTCTGGAAGCTCGATTTGCTCCTCAATTACTTCGTTTTTGCCGAGAAAGGTCTTGGAACGTTTCTCCACCGGGTCGTAGCGTAAAAGGAGCTCGTGCTGCGTGGAGGCGGTTTGAAATTTACCAGTAGCCCCCAGAGAATTACCAGGGGCTTCGGGTACCTGTAGAAAAGCGTAGTCATCTATTCCAAGGTCGGTATTTCCAAGGCGTACCGATTGGAGGACTTCTCCCTCATTTCCCTGGTACCCTAAAAGGAATGTGTTGTTTTCATAGTTTTCGAGGAAGGTGGTTTCGAAGAAGTATCTATTCATAAGCCAGAGGCTTATAGTGAGGTCCGGCACCTGCTTAAAGAAAATTCCCGGTTCCATTCCAGGATACATGATGGAAAAGGGTTCACCACCATCGGGAAAGGCGAAGCCTAAGGAAGCGGTGAGGGTGGCTTTCCAGGAACCGAGGAGAAAAAGGTCCACCTCCGCATCGGCAATCTCAGTTTGAAAGAGCGCTGTCGGCGCTTCCTGTTCGGGAAGAAATCTGGGATTAATAGATTGAGAAAAAAGCGAAAAAAAGGGTAGAATAAGGAAGATCAGGATAGAGGCGGTTTCTTTTCTCACAACTTTCCTGTATTATTTTAGAAATGGAGCGTCATGTAAATGAGTTTACATGCCGAAAAAGAGAAAAAAGCCATGGAACAACAAAAAGCTTCAGTGTTTATCCAGAGACTCCTTACAAATCCTACCTTAAAAGGGTTAACACCTCTACAGAAGGAGGAGCAGCTCCTTCAGTTTTTAATGTCCAACGCGAATCAGCTCTATCCCACCCTGTCGTCCAAAAATTTTTTTCCCGGGAAAAATTGGGAACAGATTTTTGCTATTCTTATCAACGCACTTCAGGGAGAGATAGATAAGGATTTTCTTCCTGCCCTGAAGGGGGTCCTTGACGATCGGATAGATTTCAAATTCATTCAGTTTTTACGAAATCAGAACCATCCCTATGAAACAATACGGCGGGAACTGTACAATTTTCTTGTGAAACTCCTTAAAAAAATGGAAGCTCGCAGGTCCTTTACCGGACCTTTTACAGCTGTTTATTACAATCGTACCGATACATATATTGATTTAATTGCGGCGAGGAACGAGTATATCTACTTTGAACTGGTAAAAGTGCAGCGTCTTAAGATGAGTAAAGAAGAACTGAAACATATGGTAAAAGTAAGCCTTCTTCTAAGGCCGATTATCCATCTTTTAACCACCAGCGGTCCCGGCGGACAGAGGGATAATAACACTGGGATGGTGCAGAGCCAGTTTGCTGAGAAGGTTTTCCAAAACGTGAAAGGACCTGTGGGGTACTTGCCGGAAGAGGTCATCCACAGCGGAATTAACAGCAATGTATCGTTCACGGAAAATAAATTCATTGAGGCAACTGCCAGATTAACAGCCATTTTTTCGTCCCGATGCAAAAACTACAACCCCCAGATCAAAGAAGACCGCGGAGCTGATTCAGCTGACAAAAGTTGGTTTAGCATTGCCCGCCGAAATTACAAGTTTTATGGATACGATGTAAAAATGATAGATGAACTGTATAAAATAGCCGCAGAGAATAATTGGTAGGAGGGACCATGAAGAAGGTAAAAGATTTTTTTGAGGCCCTCGTAATAATTGCTATTATTCTTGTCCTCGTCCAAACATTTTTAGAAGATCTGGTTGTTCTTCTAGGATGGCCATGGAGTATGAGAAAAATACTCGTTTTTACGGGATTTGGTTTTGATCTTTTCTTCACTCTTGAGTTTTTAACAAGGCTTTACTTTTCGATTATTAAGGGAAAGGCGAGGAACTATATCTTCAAAGAACGGGGCTGGATCGATTTCTTAGCCTCAGTACCCCTCCTTCTCCTGAACTCCGGTCCTGCTGTTTTGGCCATTCTCGGGGGTTCCGCGGGATTTATCGGAATGGGCGGAATTCTAAACATTTTAAAAGTAGTAAAAGCAATAAGGATTGCCCGGATTCTGCGACTGTTAAGGGTCCTAAAGATCTTCAAACAGATAAAATATGCCGACTCTGTAATGGCACAGAGGCATATTACCAAAATTACTACGATGAGTATTTCCATTATAGTGGGCACTATTCTCGTTATTACTTTTTCCGCCGGGTTTATAGGGCTTCCTAGTTTGAATAAGACATTCAAAGAAAAACAGATGGATACGGTAGAACTACTTACATCACATCTTGAAGCAGGACGAAGCCGTTCGCTTAATGAGATTACAGCCGCCGAAAAAGAATTACTTATAATAAAGGACCAAAACAACACCCTCTTCAGCAGATACGAAAACAGTTTCTATAAAGATCAATTCGGACCGGATGATTACAGATATCTGTCCCGGAATAATTACGGGTTTTTCTTTGATCAACGTAATTTTACAAAACTCCAGGCCAAAGATAATATTATGTACTTTCTAATGGTAATAATCCTTGTGGTAGGGTTCCTCTTTTTCTACAGTCCCCATCTGGCAATTACCGTTACCGATCCCATTCACGTAATGAAACGTGGTATGGAGGAGACCTCTTACAATCTGGAGGTTAAGGTCTTAGAGGAATATTCGGATGACGATATTTTTCAGCTTGCAAAAGCATACAATGAAAAATATCTGCCCATGAAGGACAGGGCCTCCTCTTCTGAGGGCTCCGATATCGTTGGGCTTTCTATGGATGATTTTTCCGATATATTCGATGAAGATGAAACATGATTGTTTCCATGATGCAACTGATTCTCGAACTCCCCGATATTGCCTCTTTAAAGGAGAAGCGCAGAATCGTAAAATCCGCGAAGGAAAGGCTACAGAGAAAGTTCAGGCTTTCCATAGCCGAAATCGATCTGCATAATTCCCTTACATTCTCTCAGCTAGGGGCGGCTGTCGTTACTACTTCAAAACAGCACGGCGAGAAGGTCCTTCACAAGGCACTCTCTGTTATGGAAGATGAAGTGCCTGCAAGGATACAAGACGTCCACATCTATACGGAACGATTTTAAACACGTCGCCCTATCGTAGAAATTGGCTTTATTTTGGAAAGAGATACATGTCATCGATGCGATAGGTCTGAGGAATTTCAAAAGAATCTCGAATACTCTTTTCAGAAATCGACGGAATATCAAAAAAGTGGCTTAGTTCGTCAAATCCCTCTCCGGAGGCACGAAGTTCGAAGGAGAAGGTGTGGGAAACGCCTTCATCTTCTGTTTTTATTGGTTGGGGCCAAAAGAGGTAGGTGCCGGCTGTTGTTTTAGCCATTGGATAGGGATTTTGCCAACGATTATCGAACATGGGAACTAAGGTATCATCCAGAAAAAGAGAAGCGTCTATACCGGAAAGAGGTTCGAAGGTCACCCCGTGAAAGAGCCTTCCCTTTATGGTAGGAAAATTGAAGAAAGGGCCATCCGTGCCGAGACGCACAGCGGCCCGGGCCTGATCGTAGTAGGAACGTTTTATCTCGGAGACTCTTCTCAATCCCTCATGGATAAGGGCCGCGATATCCGCTTCAGTCTGCTGATTAGAAGTAATGCTGTTTTCTACATGGGCAAGGCCCTTTCCGGTTGTAACGTACATCGGAGGAAGACGGTTTAAGACGAAACAGGTAATATCCAATCTGCACTGAGGAGAAGTGCAAACCCCTTCAGGATTAGCGGATACTTTTTCATCGCAAATATCATTTACCCTTTTTATAACATAATCTTCCATTAGGTTATGGACTTTCATCTGGGTTCCTCCTGTTTTTATTCTTCGTCCTTTTGGAAATCCACAAGTTCCTTGATATCTGCAACACAGAGACGAAAATCGGAAATTGTGTCACGAAGTGAAAAATAATTTAACCCGGAAAAATAGATTTTAGAGAAGAGGGAAAAAGAAATGTCTTCATCGGTGAGCTGCATATTCATATAACAACCGTATTCGAAGCAGATTTTCATCATTTCTTCTAAGCGTTCTTTAATGTAGTGGCCAAGTTTCGGAGAAAAGGAAAAGGAAAAGGCAATTTCCAGGAATTTGCTCTCTGTATCTATAAAAAAACCACTTTGAAAGCCTGTATTGTCTTCGAACCCCGCGGTAAAACTTTCCTCCTGTCTTTCTCCGTCGAAAACGTTATACCCCAATTCTTTAAATAAGACCTTGACTCTGCGGATCCTCTCTTTCATCAATTTTGAATATTTCATATGCCTTTCCTGTGTTGTTACTAGGATAAATGTATTCCAGATTTAGGATTCATGCAACAGCATTTTCCAGTCTGGGTGCGATTTGCGGTTTAGAATTCCTATTCTTTCAATATATTTGGAAGATACTCCTCGTTGATATTCCACGGTGATTCGAAGATGTGTTCTCTGGTTTTTGAATCGATTTTAAGGAGTTCTTGTAGGACTGGTTTTACTTTTGAGCGAATATTTGTTTCCTTATGGGGACAAGCAAGGGATGCTACAGGAAGCCTTAGGCGCTCCGCCACCTTATAAACCATCTTTTCCTTTACCATACAGAGGGGACGAATAATGGAGAGTTTACCCCCAAAAAACTCCTGTACCGGCATCATAGTAGAGAAATTACCGCGGAAACAGAGATTTATCAGGGTTGTTTCAACAATATCATCCATATGATGCCCCAGGGCAACCTTGTTTGCGGTAATTCTTTCTGCTTCCTCAAAGAGGAGCCTCTTTCTGTTTCGAGAGCAGAGATAACAGTCGAATTTACCGTGGAATGACGGCGAAAACATGGTAGCACTTATGGTTTTTATGGGAATGGAGAGGGTTTCGTAAAAATCCTCAATCGCCGTTGAGGCTTTCGCGGAGAGGGGATACTCCTTCCACTCAATTCGTATTGCTTTTAACTCGTAGTCGATGGGGACCCATTTCTTTCTCATTGAGAGGGCCAGGGACAGTGCAAGAGAGTCCTTTCCACCTGAAGTACCAATAATAATCCGGTCCCCTTCTTTGATCATACCGAATCGGTTTATGCCCCTGCCGGTCAATTTTGCGAACCGCGTAAGCCAGGGCGGGGGACGGTGGAGAAGTGAAGCTAGCTGATCCATGCGAGCAGTGTTTCTCCTGGAGGTACTCTATCAACGATGGAGGGAGGACAGATGATCCTAAGTTTTCGTATAGTTTTGGTAAATCCCGATACTAAAGGCGGAGTAAAAACTGTTTGTGAACGTGAAAAATCGATAAAGGTATCCCCCGAAACACCTATAGGAAGATCAACCTCGAAGGATATTTTCTCTGGAATATCAATAATAACATCTTCAGGTGTAAGGGAAGAGGAGAGGGATAATGAGAGACCTTCGGCAAGCTTTGCTTCCGCAAGGGCCCTTTCTTCAAGCGAAAGAAGCCGCCTATGAATTTCTTCTGACTCATCAAAGGTCGTTTCGTAGACTACCTTGTAGAGATGACGATGGAAGACCATATCTATGAGGGCGGAACCGGGGAAGTCTCCTTTCCCAAAATTGTGATAAAACTCGTTGTCGTCTAGGAAGTAGAGCATGTCCGTGGTAAGTACGCCGACTTTAAGACCGGAGTAAATAGCTTTTTTTATCATTGCTGTGGCAATGCGAACCGTTTTATGCCAGTAGACGGTACGGTACATGAGATATTTTGAAAAGAGAAGGTTTTCGACCGCGGAAATGCCGGCGGGGCTAAGGGCCATACCCCGGAAAGGATGATGCACACATTTACTAATAATGAAATCTACATCCTGGACGCCGTACGGTACTCCGCAGAAGTAGGCGTCTCTATTAAGATAATCCAGTTTATCGGGATCAAGGACCCCTGAAAGGAGGCCGCGGAAAAAGGATATCTCCTCATTTCCTTCGATGGGAAGGGATTCATCTACAATAGCTGCTACAAGAGAAGGGTCTATTCTGGATTTTTCTTTTAGGCACTTATAGAGTTCCCCGGAGCGAAGAAGTTCTCCAGTCAAGGCTTCATGGGCCTTTACCGGAAGTTCCTTAAGCGAGTGGGCAAAAGGATAATGACCTAGATCATGAAAGAGACATGCAGCAAGAAAGGCTTTCACTCCCTCCAAAGAAAACTGAGGTCCTTCATCCTTCATAAGCAGGGCGGAGAAAAGACGCTTCCCAAGATGAAACACCCCTAGGCTGTGCATAAACCGAGAGTGCACCGCCCCGGGATACACCAGATAAGTAGGCCCTAACTGTTTTATGCCCTGTAATTTCTGTACGGCGGGCAAGGTAAGGAGGGGAAGAAGGTCCTTAGGAAGAAGGATATTTTTCCATAGGGGATCTCTAATGGGTTCCGTGCATTCCCTGTTTAAGTAGTCTGAAAAGGTCTTTCTCATAAATACTCTATTTGGCTTTCTTTCTTATTAAATTGAGAAGTCCACCGGTAAGCATAATGTCTAGATGTCTCGCTTCACCATTGTGAGCGGCCTTGAAACTAGTATTGTTCCTCATGTTATGAAGAAGGACTTCTCTTCCATTTTTCAGTTGGTTTCCAATATCTGTGACCAAGATCTGGTCTCCCTGTTTAAGATTTTCGTAATCCTCCGGATTGTTAAAGCTCAGAGGAAGGATCCCGAAGTTAATAAGGTTCGCTCTATGGATTCTGGCAAAGCTCTTTGCTATGACGATCTTTATACCCAGGTAAAGGGGTGCCAAAGCCGCGTGTTCCCTGGATGATCCCTGTCCGTAATTTTCACCGCCTATAATCATGCTGCTTTCAACCTTTTTTGCCCGATCGTAAAATCCAGGGTCAAGGGATTCGAAAACATGCTTAGATATTTCTGGAATATTGGACCGAAGAGGAAGGACCTTGGCGCCGGCGGGCATAATATCGTCGGTAGTGATATTGTCACCTGTTTTGAGAATAATCGTTGTGGTGATATCGCCTTGGAGGGGCTTGCCAATGGGACAGGGCTGAATATTGGGGCCCCTTCGAACGGTTATGTTTTTAGCTTCTTCCGGGGAGGCGGGAGGGAGTATCATGGTATTATCCGGCTCAATGTAGCTAGTGTAGTCTTTTTTCTCTACTCCATCTATTTCCCGTGGATCGGTAATTCTCCCCTTCAGGGCGGAGGCGGCAGCTGTCTCGGGGGAAACAAGGTAGACTTCCGCGTCTTGAGTTCCGCTTCTGCCTTTAAAATTACGGTTAAAGGTCCTTAGACTTATTCCGCCGCTGGCGGGAGCAAAGCCCATACCGATGCAAGGCCCGCAGGCGTTTTCTAAAATTCGCGCGCCGCTTTTTACCAGGCTGTTAATAATTCCCGCTTTCATAGCACTCTGGAGGACCTGTCTAGAGCCGGGGGAAATTGCCAATGAAACATTAGGATGTATGGTTTTTCCTGCTAACATATCCGCGGCAATTCCTAGATCGTTAATAGAGGAGTTGGTACAGGACCCGATGGCGACCTGTTGAATGGTAGGGCCTTGAATTTCGCGAAGGGTCTTTACTTTGTCGGGCATGTGAGGGGTCGAGGCCAAAGGTTCCAAGGCGTTTAAGTCAATTTCCAAGATTCTAGCGTATACCGCGTCGCTGTCTGCATTTAGTGCCCTGAAATCTTCCGGTCTTCTTTGTGTATATAAGTAGTCTTTTGTAATATCATCACTGGGAAAGAGAGATGTAGTAGCCCCCAGTTCAGCACCCATATTGGTAATGGTGCATCGTTCAGGGACGGAAAGATGTTTCACTCCCTCGCCGTAGTATTCGTAGATCTTTCCTATTCCTCCCTTTACTGTTTCCAGCTCAAGTATTTTTAGAATAATATCTTTCGCACTGCACATTCGCTGAAGCGTTCCTTTAAGATGGACGCCTACTATTTCCGGCAGCGTAAAATAAAAGGGTTCTCCAGCCATGGCAGCAGCGACGTCCAGACCTCCGGCACCGACAGCTATCATTCCGAGACCACCTCCGGTAGGGGTGTGGGAATCCGAGCCGAGAAGGGTTTTCCCGGGAATGCCGAAACGCTCTCTGTGGACCTGATGACAAATCCCGTTACCCGGTCTCGAGAAGTGTATTCCGTATTTTTTTGCCGTGTCCTGAAGGTAAAGATGATCGTCCATGTTACGAAAATCCGATTGGAGTGTGTTATGATCTACATAGGAGAGAGAAAGTTCTGTTTTTATTCGGGGTACCTTCATGCTTTCGAATTGGAGATATACCATAGTGCCGGTGGCGTCTTGGGTAAGGGTTTGGTCGATGCGTAGACCAACTTCTTTTCCCTTCTCCATACTTCCATCAGCAATGTGTTCCTGAATAATTTTCTCCGCTAAGGTCAATCCCATAAATAGCAATTCCTCCATCTTTTCGCTGTCGGTATAGTATCTTTTCTTATCCCTGTTGTCCATAACTTCCCTTACTATCCCCGAAGCTCAATTTTGGTTTGTATTAGACTTGTCTGTGCCATTTGATTTTTTTTTAAAAAAAACCCATACTTGCAAGTGGTGAACGTAAAGAACAGACTAGTACAAATATCTCTTTTTCTCTTCTTCATAATTACTATTATACCCATTTTCTTCGGCTGTACGGAGGATGACGCGGAAGGTGGGCAACGAAACTCCGAGGGTATAGAGAATCCCGGTCTGGAAGAAACGCCATCTGAAAAACCGGTAAGGACCCTGACTCTTAAGAAGGAAGGACAGGATCTAGAAAACGAGGGTGCCGAGACGGCAGAGAAGAGATCCGGTTCCCAAGTCCCTTTCCATGCGGAGAAAGGAGATCGTTTAGCTGAGAAATGGCTTGCCCTTATTGTACCGGAAGATTTCGAGATCGGTCTTTTAGAAGAGGAGTCCGAATTGGGTTTAAAAATGCACATCTTTTTTCGGGATTTTACTAAAGGAGATATAGATCGGGAATATATCCACCCTGATTGTGAAGATCGAATAATGACTATCTTCACATCGCCTTTGGCTAAAGATACAATACCAGAGACAGTGCGAATCGGTGCTTTTGTAAAGGATAAAGATACCATTTCTTTTTCCATACGATTCATAGATGAGATGGGCAGCAACGAGGGAATAGTGTATCTTCAGGAACACGAAGGTCAGTGGCTCATAACTGATCTTCAAATAAATTTTAGCAATCTAACAGAAAAGAAGAATGAAGGGAAATTCCAACCCTCCATGTATCAATGGATGGGAGAATAGATAAAGGGAAGAGGGGAAATGTATGGGTGTTAATATAGGCAGGATAGAAAAAGAGTTTATCCTATCAAATGTAATCGACAAAAACATACCGGTCGTTTTAAACGGGAAGAAAGAGAGAAAGAATGGGATTTTAGTGGATTACGATAAACTATCTCTTACCATTGAATCATCCGATAGCGACTGGGAATCCTTTAAAGACTGTAAAATCAGTGTTTTCCTTACCTACTATGGGCATACCATGACCTTCGATACGGAGATGATCGATACCAAGAAGAACAAGATTAAGGTAAAATATCCGGAGGGTATCTATAAAAGTCTTTCCAGAAAGTATATCCGGGTACCACCGCCAAAGGATGCAAAGGTTTCCTTTGTTGTAAGAGGGACGAAAATTATTTTGAATTTCCCAAAATCCGAGGAGTACTACCCCGCGGAATTCAATGAGGGGCCGCAGGAGTTTACATCTACAAGGATCGAGGAGCTGATTGCCCAGTTTAAAGAAAAAATAACTCCCGTTTCTACCTCTCACAAGATAAAGATGTTTAGAGAAAAAAAACCGGAAGGACTGGAAGAAAATATCCTAGCCCGCTATGGAAAGATGCTCTACTTTGATGTGCAAAACTCCCAGTTCTATCGAAAAGTAGAAGAGGAAGAAGAGACAAAAGAGGAACAACAAAAGGTCCCTTCAGAACAGATGATAACAAGGGAAATGGTAGAAGATCTCCTGAAGGAACTCGGATTTCCAGCCGGAAAGGCCATTGCCAAGGTAAGCGAACTTTTTCAGAAGAGAAAGGACAGGGCCCTAAGGGAAGAAGTCTACTGTCCCATCCTCTTCCATGAGTATGTGGTAGGCTACATCCAGGTAAGTATACGGAAAGAAAGACCCTATCTAGACGACGACATGCTTCTCCTTATGTATCAATTTTCCAAGATCATCGCCTACGCGCTGAAAATTAATAATTATTTTAAAGGGGAGAAACCCCACGAGGAGGAGTACAACGCGGAGATCATCGATATCAGCGCTTCCGGTCTCCTTTTTGCCCATTCTTCAGCAGAGCTCTCCGCCTATCTAATGCTCTATACGGACCTGGAGCTATTACTGCATATGGGGAAGAGGAAGATGGTCATCGCTTCCAGGGTAATGAGGAAAATTAAGGACAGCGGCATGACGTACTATGGAATCCAGTTCCTAGAGATGAAACCGGAGGATTTTCGATTTCTGTTTGATTTTGTTTACGGTAGACCCTTTACTGAAGAGGATGAGAAAACCTGGGAAGGCGGGGCAGCGCCGCCGGATCTGGAGATTTTTTCTTCATAAGTTCGTTTGTGCGGCATGTTGTTTCCCTAACTCACCTTCATAATGCAGAACGTCTGATCATCCGATTGTTCTCTTTTTCCAGTGAAACTGTTTAAATGCTTTTGAAGTTCTTTTGTAATCTCCGTTGGCCCCTCGCCGCTGTGGGCCTTTAAAAAGGCAATAAGATTTTCTTTGCCGAAGTATTGGCCCTTCTCGTTTTCCGCCTCTGTTATACCATCGGTGTAAAGAACGATGCTATCGCCGGATTCAAGTTGTACAGACTCGTTTTGATATTGTTCTGTCTCGTCTATTCCCAAGGGAATTCCTATTTCACCTATTTCATCGCAGGGAGAGGAGCTGCCTCTGCAAATAAGGAGGGGAAGATGGCCCGCACTGGAAAATTCGAGCATCCCGCTCGAAGAGTCGTAGGTAACGTAGGCAAGGGTCGCGAAATGTTCAATAGCTATTTGGCCTGCAATACCGGAGTTTATCCACTCGAGGGCCTCTGAAGTTGACTGGATCTTGTCCGCGATAAGATGAACAATGGTCCGTATCATTACCATAATCAGGGCTGCGGGTATTCCTTTTCCGGAGACGTCGCACATAATAAGAGAAGTTTTTGATTCGGAGATTTTAAGGGCATCATAGTAGTCTCCTCCGACACCCTTAGCAGAAATGGAAAAAGCGGAGATCTCTGTGTGAGGATCTTCAGGGAAGGATTGTGGAAGGAGCCGTTTTTGGATTGTGGCGGCAATTTCCACCTCCCGTTCCATGTCCCTCTTTTCCAAGACTTCCATATAGGTGATAAGGTTTTCAATGGTGAGGGATGTATAGCCGGCAAATGTTTTGATATGCTGAAAATCTATATCGCTAAAGAAAACTTTTTTCTTCTTTTTTATGATAGAGAGGACCCCCAGTACGCTGCCTCGTACTATTAGAGGTATTGCTATGAGCGAACTAATAAAGAAGACATCGTTTTTACTATTTTTTTCCATCCGCGGGTCTTCGGAAGTATTTCTAATAAACACTGGTTCCGCATTCGCCGCTGCTTCACCTAAGACAGTCTTCCCGAGAGAGATAGGGTTAGATTTAAAGTAATCGTGCATACTGCTGATTTTTCGTTTTACAATCTCCGGAGCGGAATATGGGGGCGGGAAAATTCCGTCCATTGCCTCTACGGTAAGGTTTTTCTCGTAATCGTTGAGAAGGAGAATGACACCGGCATCAGCATTTGTACTCTTTACTGCTGAGTGGACAATGTAAGAGAGGATTTTGGAAAGGTCTATATTCTCACTTAGGGCCCCGGTTATTTTTCTTAAGAATTCAAAGAGACTTTCAAAATTATTCTCTAAGAATTGTCGCTCCTGTTTGGCAACATCATCGAAACGTTTTATATATCGGTAAAGGACATAGAGATGCATGAAGTAAGAAAGGGGAAGAATTATTTTGTGCACACCTTGGTGGTCGTAAGGAAAGAAGAGCATGAGCAGGTTGTAGAAAGTGAAAAATAGTGTAAACAGTGGTCTTGTTCTTTCAAGAATTTTATAGTCCTCGGTATTAAAACGACTTACAGAATAAAATTGGGCGGACATATAACTAATACCTATAAAGATAAGAAGGCGATAGACAATAGAGATGTCCCCTCTGTAGATACCAAAGAGGGAATGGGTAAGAAGAGGGAAAAAACTATTTAGCAGAAGGAAAAGAGACACTACTAAAGCGGATGTATAGAACCAGAGGTCCCGCTGTTTCTTTCCGGTAAAACTTCGTATAAGTGCTACATACCAGATTAATATAAGAATATCTGAAATTATTAGTACTTCGTACCCTAGGGTCAAATGAAAAAGAATGTCTCGAGCAAAAAGAAGAAGAATAAGGAGAGGAAAAAACTGGGGAAAGTTAAAGATACCCCTCTTCAAGCTATAGAGATAGGACGCGGTAAAAAAAACAAGGATAAAAAACTTAATGAGAAAGCTGCCTTCAAATAAACCTGTTTCCAATACCATAATGTTCCTTATAGTAGTATCATGGAGCGGAAAGAATTGAAAGATTGAATTTATCGGGGAGTTTACTTGGACGGCCGTGATCGTTGAGACAGACCCAATTTACTTCCGCGGAACAGATGAGCATTTCTTCGCGAACGACTTCCTGTTTCAGAGTTCCGGAGGTGACCTTTCTGGCAACAGGATAGGTAGTAATTATAAGGGTATCATCTAGAAAGGCAGGAGAATGATACTGGATTGTTACCTTTCTAACGACAATGCTGTATCCTCGATCAAGAAAATCGAGAAAGTTAAACCCCCCATCTTTAAGGAATTCTAAACGAGCGTGTTCTAGGTAGTTTAGATAGTTCGCATGGTTGACATGATTGTTAACATCCAACTCGTAGGAGCGGACGCTAAGGGAGCAACGGTGTTTCACCTTATATACCTCCGTTACGCTGGCTCTAATACTTGCAAAAAGCTCATCTCTAAATCACCTTAGTATAGGGAATAAGAAAGATCAACTTGAATATCCAATTTTTGACACCAATTTTTGCTCTGTATTGACAGAAAAAACGTACACTGATACATTTAATAACCAAAAATGGCGGTGTAGCTCAGTCGGTAGAGCGAACGGCTCATATCCGTTAGGTCAGGGGTTCAAGTCCCTTCGCCGCTAATAACAAAAATATTGAATTAAAAAAAGTCAATTTTGCCGGCAAATTGTGCGGGAAAATACAAAAATCCGCACATTATTGCAATACACTTGAAAATAATTTTTGCTATTGTATACTTAGCAGAATTATAAATTCCATCAGGGAGGTATTCTGCTAAGGAGTTACCCTTTGCGGATGCAGGTTGTAAAAGCCGATAAGACAAAATCCATGGAAGTCGAAGAAAAGAGATACGGTTTCGATGTTGAATATGCAATCCGATACGCTGAGGATTACTACAATGCCACCGGTTTCGGCTGTTTTCTTATAAACAACTCCGGGGAGACCGTACATATTACCGGGAAACAGGATGAAATATGCGGTTTTTGTAAAAAACTGCAAAGGGAAAAAGCCGTATCGATATCTTGTCCACAAGTGCACCTCTACGGAGGATATCAGGCGGAACGGTTCGGCGGAAAATACATCTTTTTCTGTCCTGTTGGATTAGTTCATTGGGCATCTCCCATTATTGTTGACGGTATGATGCAGGGATCTATCCTCGGAGGACCGGTTTTGGTTGTAGATCCTGATGAGTATCTCATGGATGATATCATTAAAAAGTACGGAATTACAGGCTCTCTGGTAAACGAGCTTCGGCAAGATGTAAAGAAAATCCCTGTTACTACCACCAAGAAGGTATCCAGTCTGGCAGAGATCCTCTCCTTAGTATGTACCCATTTATCGGCGGTAAGCCCCTCAGATTATCTGGAAACAAAACAGTTTCTCGAGCAGCAGGATACCATAAGCGAGTACATACATCTTTTAAAATCTATGGGCGGAGGCGATGAACCTGAAACCGATCATTATCCCCTGCAAAAGGAAAAAGAGCTCCTTAACCTTATTTCTCGGGGTGATAAAACGGGGGCGAAACAGTTGTTGAACGAGATTTTAGGCCACGTCTTTTTTTCGAGCGGAAGAAAATTCGAGATTGTAAAGGCCCGCGTACTGGAACTTGTGGTCCTCCTCTCCAGGGCCGCCTTAGAGGGCGGTGCCGCTGTGGACGAGATCTTTGGATTAAACTACAAATACATAAACCAGGTCCACAGTTTCACAAGCGTTGAGCAGTTAGCTACCTGGCTTTCCAAAATTATGATCCGTTTTACCGATCTTGTATTCGATTTACAGAACGTTAAGCATGTGGATGTTATATACAAAACCATGGAGTATGTCCGGGAAAACTATATGGACAAGATTTCCTTGGCGCAGGTATCAGCAAATGTGCATATAAGTCCTTCCTACTTTAGTAAGGTCTTTAAGGAAGAAATGGGACGTAATTTCAACACCTATTTAAACGAGGTAAGAATAGACAACAGTAAACGTTATCTACTAGACGATACCATACCCTTGGTAAATGTGGCTTTTCTCTGCGGATACGAAGATCAGAGCTACTTTTCCAAGGTTTTTAAAAAGATGACCGGCATGAGTCCCGGAAAATACCGGGAGACCATGGGTAAAATGTATTATAAGGGAGATACCGGTTCAGCAGCCGGCTAAAATATATTTTAATAACGAACATGGAGGGAAAACATGAGTGTTCTGAATGAAGTTTCAGAAATGTTGCAGAAAGGAAAAGCAAACGAGGTAAAAGAACTTTGCCAGAAAGGTATCGATGAGGGAATGACCGCGAAAGAAATCCTCAATGACGGTCTTATGATTGGAATGGGTATTATCGGTGAAAAGTTTAAAAAGAACGAAGTCTACGTACCTGAAGTACTCATTGCGGCAAGAGCAATGAACGCGGGGATTGAAATTCTTAAACCCCATATGGTTGCCGATGAAGATGATGAAGGGAAGGGAAGGGTCGTTCTAGGTACTGTTAAAGGAGATCTTCACGATATCGGAAAGAACCTTGTAAAGATCATGATGGAAGGAAAGGGTATGGAGGTGGAAGACCTCGGTATCGATGTATCAGCCGAACAATTCGTTAGTTCCGCGCAGGAGAAAAATGCGAATATCATTGCCTGTTCAGCGCTCCTTACCACAACAATGACCGAGATGGAGAATGTTGTGAAGGCCGCACAAGAAGCGGGTATCCGTGACAAGGTCACCGTCATGGTTGGCGGCGCCCCTGTTACCGACAGCTACTGCAAGAGTATCGGTGCTGATTTTTACGCCCCGGATGCCGCGTCCGCAGCCGATTCGGCATTGGAAGCAGTAGCAGCAAAAAAGTAAAACGATATATTTATACGTAAGAAATTTTCGAAAAGTTACGTATACTTTAAAAAGAAAAAGGCCCGAATGCTTTTAGCATGGGGCCTTTCTTTTTTTCTCGCAATTATTTTCTATGGGCAAATCCATGGCAGTCTTTATATTTCTTGCCGCTTCCGCATGGGCAGAGGCTGTTCCAGCCGACCCGCTCGCTGGGGAGCTGATCCAAGGGCAGTGCCTGTCCTCTGGATTGGTACGCTCTCTGTTCGTTGAGTATCTCCAAAGAAATCTGTTCGAATCGCTCAAGGGTGTGTCCGTAGAATTGACGCCAACCGCTGCATAGGTGGCTTAAAGAGTGATGGTCTCCCCCAGGTCTGATTCGATGCTTTAGACAATCTCCGGAACAAAAAATCAGGTAGGGGCAACGATAGCATTCGTCGTGCCACTCTGCCTTGCGTCTGCCGAAGTTGTTGTACTTTTTTGAGTTCTGAAGGTCATTCCAGGAGTCCTCGGTAACATTTCCCAGCCTCTTACTCTTTTCGACAAAAAAATCACAAGGGTATACGTCGCCGTTGTGTTCAACCACGAAGTATTGGGTGCAGTTTCCCCATTGAGTACACATGCTTCGCTCATGAAGAGCTATTTGCCGGACAATGGCGTCGAAGTGTCTCACCGATACAGTTCGAGTATCTTTCTCCCACCATAGATCGAAGATACGGTTTAAAAAAGTCCCCCATTCCATGCCGGTTATGGAAAAGGGCGCAAGTTGACCTTCCGGCCCCCACTCTACACAGGGAATATACTGATGATGAACTATCCCGAGCTCCTTTAGGTAGTTGTACACTTTCTCCGCTTTGTCCACGTTAGACTTGCTTACCAGCACGAGCGCGTTGAACTCCACTTCGTGTTTCTGAAGGAGCTCAATACCCCGGAGAACAGCCGAATGAGAACCTTTACCTTTAGTATTTGTTCTGTACGTGTTGTGGACTTCCTCCGGACCGTCGATGCTTACTCCAAGGAGGAAGTGATAGTCCTTAAAGAGGCGGGCCATATCTTCGGTAAGGAGAGTAGCGTTTGTTTGCAGTCCATTGGCAACTCTTTTCCCCCCTTTCCCGTGCTTCTCCTGGAACTCTACTACCCGTTTAAAGAACGGCATGCCGAGAAGGGTCGGTTCTCCACCTTGCCACCCGAAGGAGTAAATATCCTGAGGAGTAAAGAGATAGGAAGAAATCATCTTCTCTAATACCTGGTCTGACATTTTGTGGGTAGGCCTTTTGGGATAGAGCGCGATCTTTTCAAGATAAAAACAGTACTCGCAGCGAAGGTTACAGTCGGCAGAGGCAGGTTTTATCAGCAGCGAAAAGGGTCGTGTTTGTTGCATAAAAACTGTAAAATAGTCTATGCTGTACTACCTCAAGTGTCAACGAGGATAATACAGCATTGACGATCTGATGGGAGGGTCTATGTTCGGGTTTTTAATTAAAAAGTGGTTCTTTGATTTTTGGGACAATATGATTAGGGTTGTCCTTATAAATCTTGGATTTGTCTTAATGATGGGCATTGTCGTGTATTTGCCCTACTTGCTGCGTTTCAGCACTGTGGTTTCTTTTATCGGCGGTGCGATCGGTGTGGTGATTTTTACAATCTATATGGGGGCCGCCTCACTCATGGCCAGGGATATCGCGGACTATGACGCCACGGGATTCAAAGAATTCTGGGGTTACGTAAAAGAAGTGTGGAAGAGCACACTGGCTTTCAGCGCTGTAACCATCTTAGAGTTGATCCTCTTTACAGTTGCTTTTCCTTTCTACCTTTCCATGGGTGGTTTCCTTGGTCTTGGGGCGGTGGCTATTATTTTTTGGATAAGTATTGCATGGATTTTGGCCTCCCAGTACTACTTTCCTATTCGCGCTCGGCTGGATACAAATATAAAAAAGATTTTTAAAAAGAGTTTTATTGTTTTTTTCGACAACACTCTCTTCTCCATAGGACTGCTCATTTGCTCAGTCATAATTCTGGGAATTTCCCTTTTTACCGCGTTCCTCCTGCCTGGAATTACCTCCATCTTGCTTTGGCATCAGGCGGCGTTTAAGCTGAGGTTGAAGAAGTACGATTATTTGGAGGAGAACCCGGATGTCAAGAGAAATCAGATACCCTGGGACGCCCTGTTGATAGAAGAAAAGGAAAAGGTCGGACCCAGGACCCTTAAGGGAATGATCTTTCCGTGGAAAGAGTAGAGAGTGTAGGGAGAAGGCTAATCCTTCTCCCAGTCCCCGCTTAGAATTTCTCCACCCAGAGAGACAGCCTCTTTTAACTGGTCCCGAGCAATGAGGAATTGATCGGACCCGCGGTATACAACGACACAGAAATCACGATCGTAATCGTAGAATCTAACCCTTGCAGTCCAGGGTTTTCTATTGAGAGTGTACTCGATCTCGTAGAGCGGCTCTCCGGTGTAGCTCTTCCCCGTATCCGGATTTTCAGCATCCACAATGAGTCCGATAATTTTCTGATAGAACTCCTTAAATGGGTCCTCTTCTATTTCATCTCCATTGAGGAAGTAGGTTTCCTCTAATACCGGTTTTCCCTGGTTGTCTTTTTCTCCGGTCTCCTCTCTCTCAATGGAAGCAATAAACTTCTTATTCTCCTGGCTGTGTTTAAAGGTGACGCTTTCTACAAAATCGATGTTCACTAAAAGAACAAACTTATCCGCTATCTCAAAGGGATCAACGGAGAGCATCTTCATCTGAGAGGAACGCAGAGTAAATACTGTCTTTTTGTCCGGCAGGGCAGCGTAGATGGAGTCTTTGTCCTTTTTGCTGCCTGCAAGAATTTTTAGAAAACCGTTTTTGTCTCGGAGGATAAGTTCAGCCTGGGGAGGGTTTAAGCCGTAGGGGCTTAAGTCCTTCGGGTCGTCTTCGATGAATTCCTTGGCGGAGAGGGTCTGAGGGATTGTTTCTAAAAGCTTTCCAAAGTTCTCAGAATGAATGCCTCGGGGGTTTGTGTAGGGTTGGACCATTTTAAACCTGCCTAGGGTGTTTAGAACGGATTCATCATCCTTTTCCGCCTCTACGATTTCTATCGTTTCTCCTTCGTAGGTATTCACCTTCATATAGGCGAAACTCTCATTGTCGAAGGATGCAATGGTGGTGACCCTAAGATTGGATGGGGTAAGAAGGAACCTTCCCGCAACATAACTCGGAGAAGCGTAGACCGCCGGGTCACCTTCTTTCATAAGGTAGTAGTTGTTACCTGTAGGGGTCTTGTTTCCCAGAAGGAAGGTAAGCTCGTCTCCATCTTTTACGTGGGCCGTGGCCCGTGCAAGAGGTTCGTCTAATCCGTAGGCCTTAAGGGATTCCGGATGTTCGTCAATAGTACGATTTGCGGTCATACCCGTAAAGGAACGCTCGATGTTCTTAATCTTGTTACTGTCAACCGGAAATACAGGTTCAGGACGAAGTTTCCAATTCTCTCCCTCTTTTTCGAAAACGACAGTATTTCCGTCTTTTTGGTGTAGTTCCATTCTAATCATGTCCACAGCGTTAATTTCTGAGAGAGACACACGTTCTGAGAGGCTGCCCGTTTCCGGTGCTTCCTTCGGACGGTTTTTAATAAGGAAGTAGCCGACCACCATAAGGGCAATTACTGCTACCAGGATAATAAGCTGTACAGGTTTTCTCAAAGATTTCTCCTCCTTAGCCATATTACCAATCCTGCAATAAGAATTAACGCGGGAATGAGAATGACAACTATGCCGGAATAGATAAACACCTGCAAACCGGACATACGCATGGGTAATGTAAATAGACTCTTAGACCTTATAGATATAGTCTCGGATCTGTTGCTTACCCAGGAGAGGGAGTTAATAAAGAACTCAATATTCCCCTTCAACTGACCGTAGGGGGGCAAAGGGGTAAGAAACCTGCCGTTTCCGCATACGACGAGCCGAACCCCTTCCTTCTCGTTAAACTTGTCTTTCACCGAATAGGCCACAGTATGGGGTCCGGGTAGATCACTTGGAATTTTGTTCACATTTCCGTTCTGTTCCGTCCTGAGCCAGGACTTGTCGGATGTACTTAGGAGAGGTGTAAGTTCCATGTTGCGTTTTTTTATGTCCAGTTCTTCCAATGCCATGGAGTTAGGGAAGAGAATGTTGAGTTTGTTATCTCGTAGAGGAGCCAACATTGGATGGTCCTCCAATATAGGGGCAAGGAAAAAGGGATTGTCCGTAGAATAGAGCCTGGATGGGTCCCCCTCCATAACGACCCCCTCTTTTAGGCGGAGTCCGTAACTCTTCAGGACAGCATCGATGTTGGGCTTTCGTTCAAAGGAGTAGAAATCAAAGAGAAAGACCGCCCGTCCGCCATCATCCAAATAATCCAAAATCTTGTCCCTCTCCGGCGGTGTAAAATCGATTTCCGGGCTCATAACCAAGAGGAGGGCAGTGTCATCAGGGACAGCGTCAGCGGAAGCAAGGTTGAGATTTTGGATTTCATAGTTTTCCTTCGTTAGAGCATCTACCAGGCCTACATCCTGGAGAGTGTACTCCTTGTGGCCAATAAGTTGATAGATCTTTGGGCTGTAGCCGGAACCGACATAGAGAATAGCGCTGGTGACCCGCTGTTCTACAGCAACACCGGTTACCTGGGGCTGACCCTCCCTGCTGTAGCTTACATCGTAGAGATCGAAGGGGGAAATGGTCTTGTAGTTCTCCCCTCGAACAACAATGAGCGAACCCTCCGAGATTTCCTTGTCCTCTGTTTCAAATTTAGACACAAAGGTGGGGTTTTTTTCAGGATCAACATACTCCACGTGGACCATGGAAGAAAGCTGTTCGTACTTTCTTAGGATTGTCGTTACATCGTCATTCTCCCTGCCTATCTTGTAGAGCGCGTAGATTCGGATTTCTTCATCCAGGTTTTCAAGGACTTCTTTTGTCTGATCGGAGAGGCTGTAAATTTGATTTTCCGTGAAGTCAATCTCCGCGGGGAGCTGTTGAATTATCAAATTCAAGACAATAAGCCCAACAAGGACGAGGATGGTTACAAAGGCGGCGTACCCGCCGTAGCGGACTCCCTTGGATTTTAATGCTTCTATCAGTGTTGTAAATTTCATCTTCTTTCTCTCCTATGTCAGGCCCAGCGCCTTTTTTCAATGAGACGAACCGTTAAAAACAAAAAGAAACCGGTAAAAGAGAGGTAGTAGATAACGGCGTCAAGCTTTAGTATCCCCATGGAAAAGTCCTGGTATCGCTCTATCAGGGAAATCCAGGCCAAGGCCCGAACAAATAGCCCCAGGAAGATGTCCTTATGTACGAAGAAGAGGATCAGAACCACTCCCACACTAAGAATGGCGGTAAGCACCGTAAAGGGAATACTCCTTGTAGAAAAAAAGACCCAGAGGACCACCAGGGCTGCGAGAACAGCGGCGAAAATAATTCCGGAGACCATGTCCGAAGGCACTGCCTGTTTTATGAGGTCTACAATCCAAATAATCAAGAGTACAACGAAAGTGACGATAGCGGAGACAACCTGGTTTTCCGTGGTGGTGGAAATAAACAACCCGATAGAAATAAAACACCCTCCAAGAAGCACAAATCCGATGTAGGAGTTTACTGTTTCCCAGGTATCGAGGAAACCATAGATGGAGATAATGACCGTGTAGAGGACAGTAACAAGCAGAGTAATGATAAAAAAGACAAAAGCCGCTAAGAATTTACCCAACACAATCTCGGTTATTCCCAGCGGACTGGTAAGCAGAAGCTGATCCGTCTTCTGCTTCATCTCTTCAGTCATGAGCCTCATGGTAAGTATAGGCACGCAGAGGAGGAAGATGAATACAATGGAGCTTAAAAAGGGTGCGAATTTCGAGGTCATGGTAAAGAGATTGCTGTAAGCAAAGAAAATACCCGATATAAGCAAGAAGAGGCTCATAAAGATGTATCCGATAGGTGTGAGAAAGTAAGAACGTAGTTCTCGTGATAGGACCGCTAGCATGCTATACAGCCTCCTTTTTTTTCGTTGTTAGGGTGAGGAAGATATCCTCCAGAGTTACATCCACAGGACGCATAAGGAGTATGGTGAGACCTGCCTTGCTTAAGGCGTTAAAGATCTCTCTGCGCGCGTCCATGTCCTTCTGAATACTTACAATAAGGTCCTCCGCGTCCTTTTCGATTCCCTGACCGAATTCGATATCTTGAATTGCTGGAATGTCTTTAAGGGTCCCTTCAATAGCCTCTTTTGTTCCGGCAATCCGCAGGGTCAAGCGGTTCGCTCCAAGGAGGCCTTTGCTCAGGTTATCCGGGGTATCGCTGGCAACGATCTTTCCGTCGTTTATAATTAGCACCCTGTCGCAGACAGCGCTGACCTCAGGAAGAATGTGGGAGCTCAGTACAATGGTGTGTTCCTTCCTCAGGTTGGTAATTAAGTTCCTTATTTCGATAATCTGCTTCGGGTCCAGACCGACGGTGGGTTCATCTAAAATCAGGAGTTCGGGATTGCCTATCAGTGCCTGGGCCAAACCGACCCTCTGTCTGTAACCCTTAGAGAGGTTGTTTATCAATCTATTGGTAACATCAGCTATCTGGATAAGATCGAGGATTTTGTCGATCCCTTCATTGAACTCATTTTTGGGGACCTTTTTTATGGCGCCCACAAATTTCAGATATTCCAGTACTTTCATGTCCGTGTAAAGCGGAGGTTGTTCGGGCAGATACCCGATCTTTTTCTTCACCTCCTTAGGGTGTTCCAGGACATCCATGCCGTCCACGGATACCGAACCGTTCGTGGCGGAAAGATACCCGGTAATAATGTTCATGGCTGTGGTCTTTCCGGCGCCGTTAGGGCCTAAAAAACCAAGGACCTCACCCTTTTCTATGGTGAAGGTAAGATCGTCTATGGCAAGATGCTGTCCGTAACGTTTCGTTAGGTGTTCAGCCTGTATCAATGAGTTACCTCCTGATCTGGTTTGGGGTACAGAGTATAAGGAGCTAGCGTTTACTGTCAAGGCGCTATTATACGGCGCTATTATACGGGATACCTTAAACCAAAGTACAGCCCGTGTGAAGGCAGCGAGGTTACATATTTTAAAAGAAATCTTGACAGCACTGGTGGAAACTATTTACACTATTCTAGTGTAAATAGTTTCCATGCGATAGCTCCTTA
>CAYXSD010000003.1:4364-14810 GCA_964466335.1 uncultured Spirochaetales bacterium | reverse complement strand
AGGGACCTCTTTTTTAAACAGGGATACAAGCGAACAACCATGGATGAGATAGCCAATGACGGGGGGGTAAGTAAAAAGACCATTTACAACCACTTTACAAATAAAAGGGACCTTCTGGTGGATGTAATAAAGAAAAACATGGAAAGTATTATTTTCACCATGGAGAGGATAGCCTATGACCGGGATCTTCCGGTTCTTGAGCGGATTGAGAACCTTATTGAATTCGGCGGGGAGGAACTGATAAAGCGTGAACAGGTGTTCCTTGACGATATTATGAAAAACGAACCTGATCTGGCTAAAACCTACACACCTCTGCTGTATGGAAACCTTCGGAACATAATAAAGGACTTATTAGAGGAAGCCAAACAAAGGGGTCTCCTTCGAAAGGACACAAATACGGAGGTCCTTCCCTACATGTACATCGATATGTTGGAGGGCTTTATCCAAATATTTCGAGAAGAAAAACAACAACTCTTTTCGCTGCCCGTGGACCCCGAGCTGCTCTTTAAAGAAATGATTAAGACGACCTTCTACGGGATTATGAAGGAAAAAAGGAGTTAACCAAAAATGGAGCAGGATCATGGCGGATAACGATACAAAGAACAAAAGGTCGAGAGGGATAGGGCCATACCTGGTCCTATTTGCTCTGGTAATTATAGTAGGGGTGTTCTGGTACCAGAAACGCCAAGAGAATAGAGAAAAAGATGAATTGATCCAGCTGCCGGTAAAGGTTATGCAGCCTGTCTATGGAGAACTGAAAAAGGTTTTCTCCGTTAGCGGTTATATTGAATCAGATGCTACAGTAAGGGTCCATCCAAAGATTTCCGGAACTCTGGTATTCCTCCACGTCGATGTGGGAGATCTGGTGGAGGAGAATGAAGTAATCGGGGAGATTGAAGAGGAGCGATACAGACTCTCTCTTAATGAAGCAGAGGCTGCTTTCGCCGCAGCGGAGTCTACCTTTAACAGAACAGAAAATCTTTACAGAGCGAAGGCAGTATCGAAGCAGAACTACGATGAGGCAAAGGCCCGCTACGATATGACCATGGCACAACTTAAACAGGCGAGGCTTCAGTATCGCTATACCAGGGTAAGGGCGCCTCTTTCAGGAACCGTGCTTATGCGTCATGTTAGCCAGGGAGCCCTCATTTCTCCGGAAGTGCCCATTGTAACGGTGGCGGACACGGAGGACCTTCTGGTAAAGGCGGACATTCCTGAGGACTACTACGGCTTTTTTGCCGGACATTCAAAGGAAATTGAGGCATTCGGAGAAGTGCCCGCCTTGGGAACATCCAATACCGGGAATGCTGAGCAGCCAAGTACCGGTAATGGAATCCCCTTCACGGTAAGCATTGTTGCGCCATTCATATCCGCGGAAACGAAGAGTTTCCATGTCCACTGTAAGCCGGTAGAACGAGTTGAGGAAATGCGGCCGGGTATGTTTCTAACCATTTCTTTCACCCTGGAAAAACAGAAGGATATTTTTACGCTTCCCCATGAGTGTCTAGTTGCTGGAAATACCCTATGGATAGTGGAGGACGGACGTGCAAAGAGGATCGAGTACACACCCGGCTTTTCCGCTGAGGAGGGGTTTACGGTACCGGAAGCATTTAAGGGACATACTTTTATCTATGAGGGACAACATTTCCTGGAGGACAATCAGAAGGTCAAGGTGGTTAAGTGAAGATATCAGATTTTTCCATAAACCATCCGGCAATTATTACCATTTCCTTAGTGGCAGTTGTGCTCTTCGGTAGTATTGCCCTTACCACGCTAAAACAGGACATGCTGGCGGAACTCCACATGCCGACGATAGCAATATTTACCGTATATCCGGGAGCTGGTCCTGAAGTCGTAGAGAGGGATGTTACTTCCCTTCTGGAGGATGAAATTTCCACCCTCTCCGGGGTGGAATCAATAAGTTCCACTTCAAGAGATTCAACCTCGCAAATTTTTGTGGAATTCGATTGGAAAGTTGAATTGGACAACAAAATTGCAGACCTTAGGGAGAAAATCAACAATGTTCTCGGGGAGCTTCCTGACGAAATAGAGGGACCTCCAAACATGGTGAAGATAGCCGCGGAGATCCTTCCCATCCTCAGTATCGGAGTGGAGAGTTCCATTGATAGAGCAGAACTTACCAGATTTATGGAAGATGAAGTCGTTTCCTCCCTATCACGTATTACCGGGGTTGCAAAGGTGAACCTCCAAGGCGGAACAGAGAAAGAACTGAGGATCAAACTAAACCCGCAAAAATTGAGCAGCCGCGGTATAGCGGTGTTGGATGTATATACCGTAATGAGGAATAGTAATCTCACCTTTCCTGCAGGATCCGTGGATTTTCGCGGAAAAGAGGTGAACCTTAGAACCGAGGGAAAGTACGATTCAATAAAAGAAATTGAGGAACAGGTAGTAGGAGAGCATAACGGAACATATATCCGACTTAGAGATATAGCTGATGTTACACTAGAAGAAGAAAAACAGGACGTATTTGTTACCACCGGAGGAAAGAACGGTTTGGTTATTGATGTCCTCAAACAGCAGGGGGCGGATACTATAGAAATAGCGGAGGAGATAAAGAAAATTCTAAAGGAGAAAAGCAAGGAAAAAAGTGCTAGTATTAATTTCAACATTATCGCCGATCAAAGTGTGGATATAGCACTTGCTATTAATTCTGTTAGAAGCTCGGCTATTCTTGGAGGCATTCTTGCCGTAATAATCCTGTTTTTCTTTCTCCAACATATTAGAACCACGTTAATCATTTCCGTCTCCATACCTCTTTCGGTTCTCTTCGCTTTCATGGCCCTTGCTCTGAATAATCAAAGTCTAAACCTCATGACCTTAGGCGGTTTAACAGTGGGAATCGGAATGATCGTGGACAGCTCTATCGTTGTTTTGGAAAACATTCATAAAAAGTTTTCTTTTCTAAAGGATAGGAAGTTAGCCTCCTCTAAGGGCGCGGATGAAGTAGGCGGTGCAATTGTCGCTTCCACTACTACATCCCTCTGCGTCTTCATTCCACTGCTCTTCGTCCAGGGATTGGCCGGGACGATAATTCGGGATATCGCACTTACCATTGTCTACGCGTTAACGGCGGCACTGGTTGTGGCAGTGATCGTAGTACCCTTTCTTACCGGTCGACTCCTTAAAGATGAGAAAAGAATGGGGGGAAATCGTTTCTTTTCCTTTTTCCAAAGTGTTTCTGAGCGAATTATTGGGGCTTTGGAGGGGTTTTATAGACAACTATTAGAATCCGCGTTGGCACACCGATTTTTTGTTATTGCTCTTGCTGTCTCTGTACTTATTATTACAGTGTTTCTCTTTGAATTTGTGGGATTTGAGTTTGTTCCGGAAACGGATATGAACGAAATTCAATTGAACTTCGAAGCTCCCTCAGGATATTCTTTAGATGAAACCCGCCAAAAAATTGCTGAAGCAGAACAGACTGTGCGGGAGCTTGTACCGGAACTGGAGGAAACGGTGTATTATACCGGACTAACCGGGTACACCGGTTTCAGCTCTAAGGCAAACAGGGCTTTTGGAAGGTTACGTCTTATAAGTTCAAAGCGGAGGGAACGATCTGTTTTCGACATTATTGCTCTTCTCCGGAGGGAGCTTCCCGCTCGTATACCTGACCTGGATGTGACCGTCATAAACGGCGGTCTTGGTGCTTTAGCAGCTTATGCATCCGGCGGACAAGGGTTTGTCATGAATATCTTTAGTAATAATTTGGATGATGTTTTGGTAACTGCCCGTATAGTGGAGGAGCTCTTCGCGCAAGACCCAAATGTGGAAAAAACAGAGCTCAATGTGAGTTTCGATCGGCAGGAGTTGGTTTCTGAGCTTTTGTTGGATTACATGGGGAACCTGGGGATTACTGCCTACGAGGCAGCAATGACATCCAGGGTCATCTTTAACGGCATAGATGTCGGGACCTACAGGGAGAAAGATAGGAGCTACCCTATAGTTCTTGATTCTTTTTTGACAGATACTTCTTTAGCTGATGATGTTTTCCATACTATATCTCTGCCTTCTCAGAAAGGCAGGATGATCAATTTTGCCGCCTTTAACAAACTCTCAAAAGAATATTCCATCTCGGAAATCCACCATGAGAATAAAATGAAGTCTATTTTAGTAACGGGGTACCTAAAAAATCCTGATGTTAGAGGTACTTCCTCAAGGGTGTTGGGAAAAATGAAATCCACGAATATACCACCCGGGGTAGACTGGGAAATTAGCGGAACAACCGCGCTCATGCAGGAATCTTTTCAATCCCTCCTTTTTTCTATGCTGGTTGCCGTGTTTCTCGTCTACATGGTAATGGTAATCCAGTTTGAACGCTACACCCAGCCCTTAATTGTCATGGTTAGCATCCCCTTCACTTTTACCGGAGTAGTATTCGGGCTGCTTATCTTCGGTTCTACCCTCTCCATTGTATCATTTTTGGGTATAATCGCTCTCGCGGGGATCGTGGTAAACAACGCCATAGTCATGATCGATTACATAAATCTTCTGCGCGACAGAGACAAGAAGGACCTTGTGACGGCACTTATAGAGGGGAGCTCGGCGAGGCTAAAGCCGATCCTTATGACAACCCTTACTACGATTTTAGCGACTCTCCCTATGGCAATGGGGTTAGGGGAAGGCGCCGAAATATACTCTCCCCTCGGGCAGACCATTGCGGGAGGACTTTTTACCTCTACTCTTATAACCCTCTTTCTTGTTCCTGTGCTGTACTACATATTGGAACGCGGGAAACTCAAGGCAATGGGAAAGGAGATATCATGAGGAGGATAGATACGAAAGAACATCGATTTTGTACGTTGCTTTCTCACCGTGTATTTCCCTTTTTTATGGTCGTTCTTTTCGCGGTGTCTATCCCGGCCTTGGGAGAATCCAAAGGAGAAATGAGTTTCAACGATATCCTTACCATGGCGTTAAAGGAGAACGCGGAACTTAGGGGGTTGGTAGTTAAAGAACAGGTTGCCCAGCGGGAAGAACGTAAGGCCCTGTACGAGCGGCTTCCCCGCTTTGGCTTGGACTTTTCTGTAAGCCACATTGCAAACCCTCAGGAGGCCATAGGAGTTGATGCGGGAAGCCTAGGCGAGCTCTACCCGTACTACATAGCCCCGGAGGGAGTGGAGGTGTATGTCGGTCCGGATCCATTTCCCGGACCCGTCCCGGTCTTTCCCGGCGGTCCTATCCCCAATGAGGACATTACCGTGGTGGAAGCACAGGACCCTTTTTATTATCAGTTCACTTTAACCATGGAACAGCCGGTGTTCACCTGGGGGAAGCTTCGAGGAAAGCAAATGATCCGGGAGACTCAGCGCCAAGCCGCCGACACAGAGGCAGTCCAAAAGGTGGAGGAACTTCGAACAAGCATTGCCGTCCTTCTTATGACGTTAGAGGAGATGAATAAAATAGATGCTCTTTTGGAAAAGCAGGAGAGAGCGTCGGAAAGACTTAATACAATTACGGAGGAAAACGTTAAAAACGGTTTCCTCCTCTACCAGGATGTGCTCGAAACACGGGTCCTATTAAAGGAGATAGAAATCGCCTCCGCTGAGGTAAAACGGGAGAAGGAGAAGGCCTATCTTGCTTTGGAACGACTTAGCGGAATGGATGAGATAGACCACTTCGCCTTTTCCTTCGCTTCCATACCGGAAAATTCCGGTATTTACGATACACTTAGTGAAGAAGAGATGGTCGAAAGAGCCTACAAGCGAAACCTGGGAATACGTCTTTTGGAATTGCAAGGTAAGGCTGCCAAAGAAGAAATATCTATTGTACGAGGGAAAAATTACATGAAACCGGACATCGGGCTTCATGTGGAAGCAAGTGTTTCCGGTTCCAGAATACCTTTTATTGGAGATGATTGGGAGGACAAAAACAACTGGAACCTTACCTCCACCATTGCCTTTAAGACAACAGTATTCGACAGCGGAGTCATATCTGCGGAGATTGATATCTCAGAAAAGAAGAAGCTAATTGCCGAACTGGAACTTACACATGGTAAAGAAAAAGTAAAAGAGTACGTTAAGGACAGCCTCCTGTTTCTGGACTTAAGCAAAAAGAAGCAGGAGTTAATAGCAATAAAAATTGAAACAGCCCTGGAGAAAATGAAAATCGAGAAGGACCAATTTGAATCCGGTGCCGGGAGAGAAATTCATTATCTTAAAGAGCAAATCAACTCATATTCACTTCAGGTCCAACTGATAAAAGAGATTATACAGTACAGGACTCATCTTTTTAGGCTGGACTATCTGGTAAACGGCGGCACTGGGGAGTACTCTATCTATAGAAAACCTCAAGATTGACCCTTTTGTAAGAAATACCGGAAGAGATAAAAAAGACCTTGTTATGAACCTAAAGAAGGGTTACCTTTAGTGTATGATAAACGTTGTACTACAAAATGCAACTTTGGAAGCAATTTCCGCGGGCTTTAGAAACAATCCCGTAAGCATTGCCCTCGCCCTAATTATTATAGTGTTGCTTATTCTCATTGTTATTCTTCTCGTAAGCCTAAGAACAAAAGACAAGGAAAGAAAGGGAGAGGAAGAGGCGGAACGGGAGTATTTTGGGATTGTAGAAGAGAAGCGCCTGGACGCAAAGGACGAAGAGTTGGTGGAGCGACTGTTTCGTTACAATACCAACCCAAAAGCGAGGAAGGTTGATCTCCTAAAGAGCAGGAACCTCTTCCTCGCCTGTGAGAGGGACCTCTTGGAAAAGGAGGAAAGAATTGATCATAGAAGGTTGTCTTCTCTGCGGGTGAAACTGGACTTTGGAACAAAGGAAGACGGAAAGCAGCTGTTTAGTACCACAGAAATACCTCCCGAGACAGAGGTGCTTGTAAAACCTAAGCAGCTTAACAGTTTTGAAGGGATCACCGGGAACTCTACCACCGAGGAGTTGGAGATCTTTCGAGCCGACGGGGACTTTCTGCCGGGCACGGATACACCCGTAAAAATATCCTTCCAGCGGGACGATGGGGTCTACACCATCTCCAGTACAATCCTCTCCATGGATTTAAAGCAGCGAAGGATTGGGGTGGAACACACCGAAGCGATAGAACATATCCAGAATCGAAAATACTTTCGCCAGAATGTCTCTCTTACTGTGGGTGTCCGTACAGGCGGTTCTTCGGAGAGTTATAAAAAAGCCCAGCTAAAGGATATTAGCGGCGGAGGATGCAGTGTAGAAAATCCCGGGCTCCGGTATAAAATGGGAAACCATGTCGAGGTGTATCTTCGGGGGAATCCGCCGCTCAGGGTGCTTGGTGAGGTTGTTAGATTCTCAGAAGAGGGGAAGATAATGCATCTCAACTTCGATGTATTAAGACCCTCAGTAAGGGACAGATTAATTGGTTTCGTAATGCGTCTCGCAAAGACAAAAGAGGAAATACCGGAGCAACAAACAACCTAATAAACGAGAGTATATACTAAAAACACATGGTAGGACTAACAACTTTTTGCACCTTCGTTGAAAAACTGTTCAAAGCCTCTTCTGCAAAGGCGACTGAGGATGAATTCATTATTGAGATTCTCCTGCTCCTTCAGGATGTATTTCCCGCGGAAATCTATGGAATCTATAAAGCTGATTCGGAGGGATACCGTTTTTGGGAGGTTTGTCCTGAGCGGAGAGAGGATACTGCCGAGCATCCTCAGAGGAAGAGAGAGGTCTGTAATAAAGGCAAAGTACATAATCTTGATTCGGAACATATCAATAATAAAGATGTCAAATTCATTGAGATAGAATCGCCAAAGAAATGGTTATTGAAAATAATGCCCGCGGGGGACACAAAAAATCTGGAGTATCGTCATAACACTTCAATCGAGGAATCAATAGAATCCTTTGCAAAGGTAATTCATCTTTCCCGTGTTTTACGAGAGGACCAAACTGCCCTTAGGGAGAGGGTGAAAGAGCTTACATGCATCTACAAACTATCAAGAATTTCCCAAATGCCGCTCCTCAGTCTGGAGGAAATTCTAGAAAAGGCAGTGGGCACCTTTCCTGAAGCATTTCAATTTCCGGAGTCGACAATTGCGGAAATTCGTTTCGATGAAAAATCCTTTGTCTCCCCAAGGAACAATAATAGAAATAATAAGGAAGAGAAGGGACGCTCGGATTTACATATCTACTCCTATCTCTATGTATACGGCGTAAAGAGAGGGAAGATTATTATTTCATATGAGAAGCAAAAACTGCCGGATTACATTCAAGATTTTCTCCCCGAAGAAAAGTCCCTCGTTGAAAGTGTGGTAAAACAACTTGGCTTAATGATTGAAAGTAAACTCGCTGAAAACGAAAGGGTAAAACTGGAAGAGCAGCTTAGGCACGCGGACAGGCTTGCCACGATTGGGGAGCTTGCAGCTGGGGTGGCACACGAATTAAACGAACCCCTGGGAAGTATTCTCGGATTTTCCCAGCTTCTAAGAAAGGATCCCGATATGAAGGACAACACGGTAAAGGACCTAGGAAGAATAGAGGCCGCTTCCCTTCATGCCAGGGAGATTGTAAAAAAACTGCTCTTTTTTGCACGACAAGTGCCGGCCAGAAAAGAAGAGGTATCGTTAAACAACATTGTAGATTCGGGATTATACTTCCTCCGTTCCAGGTGTGAAAAAGAAGGGATCCAACTGCTTACCACTTACGATGAAGAACTGTCTTCTACTTTCGCGGATGCTTCTCAAATACATCAGGTTTTGGTAAATCTGGTAGTAAATTCAATCCAAGCGATAGTTGAGGAGAACAGTGACACATACCATAAAGAGGGAAGAATTGAAATTACCACCAAAGAAGAAAGAGAAGCCGTTGTCTTAACAGTATCGGACAATGGCCCGGGAATAACCGAAGAAGTAAAGAAGCAGATTTTTGTACCATTTTTTTCTACAAAAGAAGTCGGCAGAGGTACAGGACTTGGCCTCGCGGTGGTTCATGGAATTGTGAAGGAACATCAGGGAACAATCGATGTGCAGTCTGAGAGGGGAGAGGGAGCCACTTTCTCCATATTCCTTCCGAAAATAAGGGAGTGACCATGGCTGAAGCAATTCTTGTCGTAGACGATTCTCAAGATACCAGAGAAATAGTGGAGCGGAACCTTACCAGTCAGGGATACGAGGTCCTCACCGCGGATTCTGTTGGTCGAGCTATAGAAATTCTAGAGGAAGAAAAAATAGACCTTGTCATAAGCGATCTCAAAATGCCCGGAAAGAGCGGAATGGAATTGGTAAGGTTCGTAAAGGAGAACTATACGGATACAGAAGTCATGCTTATTACCGGATATCCCAGTATAGAAACAGCTATCCAGGCCGTGAAGACAGGCGCAGAAGAGTATATAACAAAGCCCTTTACCGAAGATGAACTTCTTACAGCGGTGAAGGCATCTTTAGAAAAAATAATCCTAAGAAAGAAGGGAAATACCCGGCTAAGGGAGACCCCGGGCGGTCCTGGTGGTATTATCGGAAAATCGAAAGCCATGAAGGAAGTGTATGCATTTATGCAGAAAGCGGCGAGCTCTTCCGCCACGGTACTTTTAGCCGGAGAGAGCGGGACCGGAAAAGAACTCGTGGCCCGGGGAATCCATTACAGCGGAAACAGGAAGGGATTTCCCTTTATCGCGGTTAACTGCGGTGCTATTCCGGAAAGCCTTTTAGAGAGTGAACTCTTCGGTTATGTAAAGGGAGCTTTTACCGGAGCAGATAGGACTAGAGCGGGTTTTTTTCAAACAGCAGACAGGGGGACTATGTTTCTCGATGAAATAAGCGAGATGGATCTTACCATGCAGGCGAAACTGCTTAGAGTGTTGCAGGAGAAAGAAATAATGATGTTAGGCGACAGGAAATCCATTCCTGTCGATGTTCGTATAATCGCTTCCACCAATAAGGACCTAAAACTTGCCGTGCAGAACGGCAGCTTCCGAGAAGACCTCTTCTATCGTCTTCATGTTCTCCCTATAACCCTTCCACCTCTAAGGGAAAGAGAAGAGGACATACTGCTCCTTGCAAATTCCTTCAGAACCAAATTCGCGAAGGAGATAGGAAAAGAACCTCCCCAATTAAGTCACAGGGTACTACACTGTTTCCTGCGTTACGAATGGCCGGGAAATGTAAGGGAGTTAGAAAACACCCTGCATCGGTTGGTTGTTATGAACGATTCAGGGGTAATTGACGTATCCGAACTACCGCAGCATATTCGATGCGATACAACGGAAAGTCCTTCTGCAAGTGACCAGACATCCTTTAAAACTCTCGCTGAAGCGGAGAAAGACTACATAAGAAAGGTGCTTCAGAAAGTTGGGGGAAACAAAACGAAGGCGGCAGAAATACTTCAAATTGACAGAAAGACCCTAAGGTCCAAACTCGGAGAAGATAGTTGACAATCCCGAGGAAAATTTGACTGGGGTATTATTCCTCGGTGGTGCGTAATTCCTCGTTTTATTAGGGC
>CAYXSD010000003.1:0-4264 GCA_964466335.1 uncultured Spirochaetales bacterium | reverse complement strand
AATTTGACTGGGGTATTATTCCTCGGTGGTGCGTAATTCCTCGTTTTATTAGGGCTTTACAAGGTAGAATTCTCAAGAGTAGAGCATAATCTAAGCATTATACAGAACAGAAATAGTAGAAATTCCTCAAGAATGTTGGTTGTACGGAAATCGAAAAAGTACCAATCTTTATAATTCATTATTATATAGAGAATTATAAGTTGTAGGACCCAAAGATTATAAATACATTAGATTATTTCAATTTTAATAAAGCATTTATCCTCTTTTGGCATATTAATTGCAGAAGTATAGGTAGAAAGCAAACGTACATAGAGATAACGGAGGTATATAATGCTAACAGAAGTAAAAAATCCAAACCTTGTGGAAAAAGAAAAAACACCTCATACCGACCAAGAGAGATTAAACGGTACTGATAATTTTACTGTGACATCTCTCTGCGGGACCTGCAAGTTTCAAAGAGAATGTGTACTCACCATGGACAAAGAAAAGGTGATGGAATGCGAACAATTTGCCCTTCAAGAGGAGGATGCACCCACACGCAGTACTTTCACAGAAAACGAGTCAAAAATAACCATAGGGAATAACCGATTTCCAAGAGAGGATGAATTTATTGGTTTATGCAGGACATGCAATCATCGATTTGACTGCATCTATCTAGAAGGTTCCAGTGGTGTGTGGAACTGTGAAATGTATGAATAAGGAGTAAGCAGATGGCAGACATTGGTATTATAGATGCAATAGATGATAGCAACTCTCCTGACACAGCGAAAAAGAAGAGTCTCTACAAGAATGTGGAGATCCAGTTCAATAAAGCCGCTGATCTGATGGAATTAGATCCTAATATAAGGAAAATCCTTTCAAAAACAAACAACGAGATAGTAGTCAATTTTCCGGTAAAGATGGACAGTGGCGATATTGAAATGTTTACCGGATACCGGGTGCAGCATAACAATATTTTCGGACCCTATAAGGGCGGGCTTCGGTTTCATCCCGCGGTAGATATTGATGAGGTAAGAGCATTAGCCACTTGGATGACCTGGAAGGCAGCAATTACAAGAATTCCCTATGGAGGTGCCAAGGGAGGAATTGAACTTGATCCAAGCCTCTATTCAAATGGCGAAATTGAGCGTATTACCAGAAGGTTTACCTTCTCTCTCGGTACTAATATAGGACCGGAATATGATATTCCCGCGCCGGATGTAAATACTAACTCACAAATAATGGCATGGATACTTGACACATATATGTCTACGGTTCCTCCCCACGATCGAAGAAACTCGCTCCATGTGGTAACGGGAAAACCTCTGGAAACAGGAGGCAGTGTCGGGAGGAACAAAGCAACTGGTCAGGGAGTGGTGTTTACCATCGAGCGGTGGGCAGAAGAGCGGAATTTCCCCCTCAACACTTCTACCTTTATGGTGCAAGGCTATGGAAACGTTGGTTCCTGGGCATCTAAATTACTTCAGGAGAAGGGCAGCCTCCTCCTCGCGGCGGAAGATGCAACCGGCGCTATCTACAATAATTCGGGAATTGACGCTTTCACCTTGGATAAGCATGTACAGGTTACAGGTGGTGTTAAAGGATTTCCGGGGGCCACTGAAATCGATCACGCTTCATTCTTTTCTACAGAGGCCGACATTTTTATACCGGCTGCTTTAGAGAACCAGATTACCGCTGACACAGCTTCGCGACTTCGGGTCCGCCTCGTAGCGGAAGCAGCCAACGGACCAACAAATCCAGAGGGAGAAGAAACCCTTTTAGAAGCAGGAATTGATATTCTCCCCGATATTCTATGCAATGCCGGAGGAGTGGTAGTTAGCTACTTTGAATGGCTCCAGAATAAGCGAAGTGAATTATGGGACCTCCATGAGGTAGACCGTAAATTGAAATCTACTATGAACAACGCCTACGATACTGTACGGGACAAGGCAAAATCCTTCGAAACGGACAACCGGACAGGAGCTTACATTTTTGCATTAAGCCGTTTTGAACAGGCATACAAGGAACTGGGGATTTACCCATAGCATAAGAGGAATTCTCCTTTTAAGATATTCTGCACAGCGCCGGCCCGTATATGCCTAGCGCGGGCCGGCAATTTTATGTATACCCGGCCAACCCGCGTGTTTGCTCTACTCCACTAGCAGTAACTGAATATCGCATACATTGGTGTTAGTGGGACCAGTCTTGAAAAGACTTTCTGTTTTTTCCAAGAAGGGATAGGCATTGTTGTCTCCTAGAAACTCATCGATTTTTAAACCTTTAGCCTTTGCCTTATCAAGTTCAATAACCGAGGCAAAGCCTCCCGCGGCGTCGGTTGGACCGTCGTTTCCGTCAGTGGCAGAGGAAAGAAAAAGTACGCCGTTGAATTCCTTTGGTGCTTTCTCGATCTCCTTTAGAAATGCAAGGGCCATTTCCTGGTTTCTGCCTCCTTTGCCCTTACCACGGATGGTAACAGTGGTCTCTCCGCCAGCAATGAGAATAGCGGGTTTTTTTACTGGTCTTTCAAAAAGTACTACTTCTTTGGCCAAGGCTGAGAAAAATTTTGCAATTTCACGAGCTTCACCGGTAATCCTGGAGGCAAGGACCATGGTGTTGAATCCGAGGGTTTTACATTCAGCTTCAGCGGTTTCAAGGGCCTTTAGGTTGCTGCCAATAACAAGGTTTGTGGTGTTTTTAAAAATCTCATCATCCTGTTTTGGAGTGTCCTTTATTATTTTATCCAATCCAGCTTGTATAATGGCCGAAACCTTCTTCGGTAGTCTGTCGTGAAGATCGTACTTGTTGAACAGTTCAGTAACATCCTCATATGTTGTATCATCAGGAACGGTTGGACCACTGGCGATGGTTTGCATATCGTCACCGATGACATCGGATAGCATGAGGTTAAGAGAAGTGGCAGGGTATAGTTTTTCCGCAAGTCTACCTCCTTTAAGAGAGGAGAGATGCTTCCGTACCGAATTAATCTCGTTTATGTCCCCTCCACATTCAAGAAGCAGTTTTGTTGTTTTTTGTAAGCTGTCCAAAGTTAATACATAGGCTTCATCACGGTAGGGAAGGGTAAGAAGGGCCGATCCGCCTCCTGAGAAGAGGGAAATGCAGAGGGTCTTTTCATCCGCTTCTTCTGCAAGCTGGGCAATCTTCGATCCTCCCCCCATGCCCTTTTTGTCGGGAACAGGATGACCTGCTTCTATACATTCAACCTTTTTAAGGTCATCGGTGTGACCGTATTTAACAACAATTAATCCTTCACTGATTCTATTACCAAGAAGGCTCTCTAAAGCCTTCGCCATTGGCGCGGTGGCTTTTCCAGCTCCTATGACAATAATCCTCTCAAAGGCGTCTAAATCGAGGGAGTGGCTGACACTTCCGGATTGAATGCTTAAGGTAGAACCTTCGAGCGTTAAGGAATCGAGGATAATCTGTTCGGGATTTACGCTTTCAATGGATTTTTCAACAATCTGTACGAGTTGTTCTCTCGATGTCATATCTGTACCTCCCCGGATGATAGGGGATAGAGAGATATATCCAGATCGTTCTTATGAGCAATTTCTTGGACTTTCTCTTTCAAATTTTGTACAGAGGTTCCTCGAGGAACCGCGGCAATGCATTTCAAGGTGAAAAGGGGAGCGCCGGTCCAGGGAGCCGGGCTTGTCTTTGTTTCCAGGTCTTCAATGTTAATTTCAAGCTCTTTAAGAAGAGAGGTAATGGATTGAACAATTCCCGGGTGGTCCAAGGAGACCGATTCTATAACATAGGGGATTCTATCCGCGGATCCCCTGTATGGTCCTGTTTCTTTCACAATAACAGAGATGCCGGATTCTTCTCTAAAGTTGTCTAAGTTATCAGAAAGCTCTGAAATAGAGCTATTTTGTCCGGAAACGAGGAGAATAACGGCGAATTCTCCTCCAAGGACCGACATTTTGCTTTCTTCTATATTACAGTCGGCCTTGACAATTTCCTTGGCCAAATCGTCGACTATTCCAACACGATCAGTCCCTAAGGCGGTAAGTACCGCGAAATGGTTCATAGCTTTGCCTCCGGATTACAAAGGGTACGTCAATAATCTTTATATTCTACAGGAAAAACACCACCAATTCCAGCTAGACCTTGCTGAAACCGCCTGCAAGCATACTAAAAAGAGTAAAGAACAATAAGTGAGGCACTTTCAAATCAATCAATTTTTAAATTGGTTCGGTTAATTTTGAAAGGGCCTGAAGTGATAAAGAAAATAAAAAGGTAATTTGCCAGGTACATGGTATTATGG
>CAYXSD010000002.1:102753-104285 GCA_964466335.1 uncultured Spirochaetales bacterium | reverse complement strand
AAGCGCCGGGGGCGGGAGAGAAAATAGCGGCCTGGCCCTTTCACAAGGGATAAAAGGATTCCGGTTTTGTCCACATAGGTGAAATCATTTTCGATGAGCATTCTCAGGGTACTGATCCCGATTGGCAGGGGTTTCATCCGTACGGCCTCCAGAGATAATTCTATACCACCCCCGGCGGTGAGTCAAAGGGAGAGCGGCCCCATCCGCCGCAACCTTTTTTAGTTCCTGTTCTTTCTTCTCCATAAGAACTTCCAGATCATACCGGCTTTGCATGTTCAGACAGAACTCCAGGCTGTTGCCGAAAAATCTGGAAAATCGGGCAACCGTATCCACGGTACTTTTTTTTGCCTTTGACAATGGAGGCGATCCTGGGAGGATCAACAAAAAGCCCTCCTGAAACGGAGGGCTTTTTAGATGGTTTTACATATAAAGCCTGAAGCAGACTATTCCGCCCGGACCTCTTTTACAAGTTCCTTCTGGCCGTTCTGTATCTCTAATAGATAGAGGGGCTTGTCCGTGGGGACTCCGTCGTCCATACTCCAGGTAAACATGAGACCTTCAAAGTCCTTTACGTTACTGGAATACTCAGCGATTTTTTTCCTTTCTTCCATTAGTTTGTCAGGATCTCCGGTAACCCCTGTTTCCTCGATAGCCTCTTTAATCATATAGACCGCGTCATAGTAGTGGGTAGAGAGACTGGGAGGTGAAGCACCGTCATGGTCTTTCGCGTATGCCTCTTTGAAGGCGTTCCACCGAGGATTGTCAATGTTGGGATCGATATAGTTGTAAATCATACTCCCGTTTAGGACATCACCGCCGGTAGAGTAGAGGGGCGCGTCGTCCGCGCTGTTAAAAATAAGGAGTTTTCCCATATCTTCCCAGCCCCGGTTTTTAAGCTCTCTGATAATCTTAGCGGTTTTCTCAGCATGAGTAGCAAAGATAATACCATCGGGATTCTGCTCTAAGGCCTTTACAACCAGAGGCCCAAAGGTAATAGAGTCTGTGGGAACTTCCACGTCTTTAAGTATTTCTATATTCGCCTTTTCAAGTCCCGGCTCATGGGCTTTTGCCATTCCAGGCCATGCACCGTAGGGTTCTACGAACTGTACCACCCGTTTCATATCGGGATACATCTCAGCCCAAGCGTAGACCACCGGCCAGAGTTTCTCTTCCGTGGGAGCAAACCAGGAGATTGCCCAGGGAAAAAACTCTACGGCGTACTCGTAGGAGGTGGTGGCGGTAAAGGCCATCATCTTGTTTTCCACAGCGATAGGAACGGAGGCCATAATAACCGGTTCCGGTACAGGACCTAAACAGGTCAGGGCCCAGTCTACGATTTTTGCCATCTCCACGGTACCTTTGGCAGGCTCCACGTTGGTGTCAACTCCCGTAACCTTTACGGGAACTCCGGAGATACCTCCGGCGGCATTGATCTCTTCCGCTGCCCTCTCGGCACCCCACTGAAGATATTCACCGATACTAGCAATAGGTCCGGTGAGACAGTTGAGGAAGGGGATTTCCCATTCGTCTAC
>CAYXSD010000002.1:0-102653 GCA_964466335.1 uncultured Spirochaetales bacterium | reverse complement strand
ATAAATTTTTATGGCCCGCCCAGGCGGACCTTAATTCCACAATTGAGACCCCTTCAAAACTGCCGTTTACAGGGCCTTCCCATGGGGTCGATTCTAGATTAATTCCCTTCGTTAAGTCTCCGCCTTTTTTCTTCGAAAGGAGAGCTTCTTCATGGTGTTGTACACAAATTTTCTGGTAATAATCCCCTCGGGCTTTAAGGTTAAAACGACCAAGAGAAGTACTCCATAAATAACAATCCGCCATTTCTGTATGGATTCGGGAAAAAGCAGGGGACCTCCGTACAAAATCGGCGCGGCAATTAAGGTTCCCCACATTGTCATGTAACCGCCGACAAAGATGACAGCCATAAAAATACCAATGAGATGGAAGGTGAAGTAGTCCAAGTGGAAACTCCTGTAAATAAAACCATAGAGCACCCCGCATCCCCCCGCCACCATGCTGCTAAAAGTCTGTAGAAGGATACCTACGCTCTTTATATTTATCCCAAAAGCCGTGGCCAGCTCCTTGTCTACAAAAATCGCCGAAGCCGCCCTTCCCAAACGAGAATTCTCAAACCTGTGTATAAGGGCCCCCACTAGTATCACTAATACATAAATGGTAATGAGAATACCCCAACGATGGGCCCCTCCTGTTCCGAAGATCGGAGGGAGTCCAAACATTCCCATGGTCCCGCCGATAACTTTCATATTTTCGATAACCGTCCTGGTAATGTAGATAAAGGTAAATCCCACAATTACCACCGCGAAGGTAGGAGCATCGCCTATGAACTGGGCTACTACAAAACCGAGGAGCGCTCCCACAATAAATCCGAGAATTAAGGCGAATCCAAAGGGGAACCCCATAGTCTTTACCAAAAAACCGGCAAGATATCCCGATATTGCCATGTTAGCAATAACCTTAAAGTGGAGATGAGCTACCCGGTAAGGTAAGTATATGCACCAACTCATTAAAATATAGATGCCGGTTATAGAGAGAAAATAGTATAACGATAGAGACAAAGTACTCTCCTCCTTGAAATTCCTATAGTTTAATTCCAAATATACCCTTCGGCTTAAAGAGTATAATAACCAGAAGTATAACAAAGGCAATGGCATTGGACCATGACCCGGAAATATACCCCTGCACCAGAGCTTCCAGGATTCCAAGCGCTAATCCCACAACCAATCCTCCGGTGAGGTTCCCCAATCCGGCAATAATGGATACCGCTAAGACCTTATGGGCCACCTGCTCTCCCAACCCCGGACTGGCAGATCCTAAGAGGACAGAGAGCAGGACCGCCGTTACTCCGCCTAACACACCGGTCAAGGCGTAGCTCGCCAATCCGGTCCGCAGAAGCGGTATCCCCACCAGCCTTGCCCCGGGCGGGTCTTCGGCAATGGCCCGGAAGGCCCTTCCAGCTTTGGTTTTATAGAGAAGCCAGAAGAGGGCCGATACAGCTATAATACCAACAATAAGGGTGTAGAGCTGACCGGAAGAGATGGAGATAAGACCAAAAGAGAGCAGCGCGCCATCCCCCAGCATGACTTGGGGAAAGGCAATGGGAAGTCCCTTGTTAAACTCGTGGGAGAGAATATCGGTAATAATCATTCCCACCGCCAGAGACATAACCAAAGTGGTATTAATATCCACCTCACCACGGTTTCTCATAACATGTTGAAACATCGGCGCCGAGATCATATTTATTGCCACCGCGGAGAGAATAGAAGCGGCTATGGCGAGTATAATATTATTTCCAGTAAGACCCAGCACCACCCAAGCAATGTACATAGAAAAGACCACCACCTGCGGATAGGAGAAGTGGATAATCATTGCCACCAGGAGGAGGAGATTAAATCCAGTTACCAACAACACATAGATGCTGCCCAAGGACAGTCCGTTAATTACCTGTGCAATAAAAACTTCCATTACGCCCCCAAATATGCCTCTTTTACCCCAGGATCTTTTAGCAGTTCCTCCGAGGTACCTTGTAACACCACCTTCCCCGTTTCCAGTACATACCCGCGATGGGCGGTTTTCAAGGCCTTATAGGCGTTCTGTTCGGAAAGGAGGATGGCATACCCCTCTTTATTAAGGTCTGACAGTATGGTGAATATATCGTTTACAATGATCGGGGCCAAGCCAATGGAAGGTTCATCCACCAAAATTAGAGATGGTGAACTCATCAGGGCCCTGCCGATGGCAAGCATTTGCCGTTCTCCTCCGCTTAAGGTCCCGGCAACCTGTTCCTGCCTCTCCTCCAATCGGGGAAACCAGCGGTACACTCGTTCTATCTTATGTTCCACATCATGGAGATTATGATGGGCCCCGAGAAGGAGATTGTCCTTTACCGTCATACTTACAAAAATACCCCGTCCCTCAGGAACTATGGAAATACCGTTTCTTACATTTCTATCTGCCGATTCGTTGGTAATATCCTTTCCCTTAAAAAACACCTTCCCCGATACGGGAGTATTTATTCCAAGGGTAGTCTCCAAAAGAGATGTCTTTCCTGCTCCATTAGCCCCGATAAGTACAACAATTTCGCCGGCCTTTACTTCCAGACTTACTGATTTTAGCGCATTTACATGGCCGTAACTGACGGAGAGGTCCTTAATTACCAAAATAGATTCATTCGGTGCCAAGATAAGCCTCCAGTACTTTGGGGTCTCCCTGGATTTCCCGCGGTGTCCCTTCGGCGATCTTCTCGCCAAAGTTGAGCACCGTTACCCATTCGGAAAGGTCCATCATTAACTTCATATCGTGGCTTACCACAACAATGGTGACCCCCATCTCGTCTCGAATTTTACGAATGATGGAAGAAACCATCTTTGTTTCTTTGGACCCCATCCCCGATGCCGGTTCGTCGAGAAGAAGAAGCTTCGGCGAAGATACAACGGTGCGGGCAATCTGCACAAACTGCCGCTCCGCCCACACAAGGTCGGAGGCCCAGCGTTCAGAGGACTCTGAAAGCCCTACCATGGACAGAGCATATTCCGCCTTCTCTCTGATTTCTTCCTCCCCCTTGGACTTTGTAAAGGGAGGTCGAAAGAAGATCTCCAGCATAGCCTTCGCATTAACGTCATAAATACCGGTCATAACATTTTCTATAACCGTAAGGTTCGGAACAAGTTTTCCCGCCTGAAAAGTCCTGCGCACTCCCATGTTGGCGATCTTATCCGGCGGCTTTCTATCTATCCTTTCATCTCCAAAAAAGATTTCTCCATCGGTAAGTTCGAGATGCCCGGTAACACAGTTAAACATGGTGGTTTTTCCCGATCCGTTAGGACCGATTACTCCGTGTATCCTCCCCTCTTCCACCTCCATATTCACCTTTTTCAAGGCTTGAAGGGCATCAAAGGATTTGGAGAGATCTTTTACTAACAGCATATTCCTTCCTCAACCAGTATTGACTAAGAATCCCAAAAATATAATTTTCAGCCATTGTACGTAAGGAGTAAATGGAAGTCAACTCGGTTTACGGGCAATATTTCCATAAAATGGACGATCTAGAAAAACCAATCTCCCTCTTCCTTAAGAGACCGATACTCCTCTTCGGTATTTATGTTTTTTAACCAGGATATATCTTGGAGATCATACCAGTACACTTCATCTTGCGGAAGGGCATCCAAAATTTTCCGGGTCCCCCTTTCCAATGCACCCTCTAAAGAGGGGAGAATACCTTTTGTGTATATCCCAAAGAGGGGTTCATGATATCCATGACAGAGCGGGACCACAGCTTTGTACCCCTCTTCCGCTTTCTTCTTCATTTTTCTAAGGAGAGGAAGATTAAGAAAGGGGATGTCCCCAGCCACCACAGCATTTATTTCTTTAGAGGAAGCACGGAGACCTGCAATAATCCCCGCTATTGGCCCCAAACCCTTTTTCTTATCTTCCACAATCTTCACATGGAGAAAGGAATAGGCTTCTCTCCGGTTGGTACTTACCACAAGGTCCTCCACATTCCTCTCCAACTGTTCCAAAACCCTCTGTATGAGGGGTTTTCCTCTCCAGGGGAGGAGGGCTTTGTCCCTGCCCATGCGCCGGCTCTCTCCTCCCGCCAACACCACCGCTCCCATGTCCTCCGAATATTTCCAGCCCGAAGGATCGAGAAAGAGGGTGGAAAGATCCAAAGAGAAATTGGTGCCGTCGTTTTCCACTAAACGGTCCACGTACTCCAGCACTTTAGCGGCGGAGGCCTTCATTGCCACTTTCCCGTCGGAAGAAGGACGTACCAGTAAAAACATTCCCGGCCACACTACGGTGCGGAGGCGATTTGATTCACAGATGACAGCTATATCAGAGGGTATTTGCTCCAGAAATTGTTTGAACCCGGCCTCCAAACAGGATTCCTCCGTTTTAAGCCAAAAAACACGTTCCGCCCCCGCGGACAGTAGTCGAGAAGTGTCCTTCTTTTTCTCCCGGTTTTTCTCCTCCGTAAGAACCCATCCCCCCGGATGCTCCCCGCACACTCCACAACCCGCTCCTCCTCTTGGGCAGGGGCCTTTTCCTTCTTCGATGGTGGTGACCTTCAATCCAATAAGGCGATGTTCAGCACTAAATCGCCTGACCAATCTGGTCGAGAGTTCTGTTTTTCCGGAATTCCTTCCTGTAGAACCTACGATGAGTAAGCGCGGATAATACAACAACTATCTCTATCCCTCCATTAGCCTAACGCTATAACCAATTCCGCGGGGAAACCAATTTTATCGTTAATGATTACAATTATCAATGAAAATTTACTATACATATACTCTCCTGCCATTGAAAATAAAAATAGTAGAGGCTCTTTCAAAATGCTATTTTTTAGAGCCTCAATATTGGGTCGATTTTATAATTCATTATAATATAATGAATTATAAAATCTAAATGTAGGGCCACTTTCAAAATTAGTTAATTTTGAAAGTGGCTGAGTAGATTCCCAGACTGGAACTAAAAAGATGAAGCAACTATTCTACAAAACCCAGTTTAAACTAATCGCAAGCTTTATCGCCGTATCGCTGCTCATGGGCGGACTCTCCATTATAGTCGGTGGGCATCTCATTAATAACACCCTCATGGAGGAGGCTATTAACCGCATAAGCTACGATCTAAATGTTGCAAGAGAAATATACACCCACCGTGGTTACATAATCAACAACACTCTTCGCGTTACTGCTATGGACCGGTGCTTCATTAACAGTACTGTGACGAAAGATGAAGAGTATCTCGGGCCTTTTCTCCTCGATGTAGCTGAAGAGGCAGATTTGGATTTTTGCGGCTTAGTCTCCCCGGAGGGGCGTGTCCTTCACCGGGTTTATGCCGGACTACTCACCGAGGACAACCCCAATATTCTCCATCCCGCGGCGAAACAGGCCCTGGTAGAAAAAGAAGAAGTTTCCGGAACAGTGGTGCTCTCCCGGGATATGTTACTCAGAGAGAACAGCGAACTAGCGGGGGAAGCAGCCATAGAAGTTAAAGATACACCAAGATCCGAGCCCTCCGATAAGGACCGGGAAACCAGGGGCATGACCATCTCCTCTGCAGTTCCTCTCTACAAGGACCAGACTTTTGTGGGTATACTCTACGGCGGGGTCCTTATTAATAAGGACAACTCTATAGTAGACAGGGTGAAGGAGACGGTCTTCCGAGGAGAAACCTATAGAGGAGAGAGTGTAGGAAATTCCACCATCTTTTTAGAGGACATCAGAATATCCACCAATGTCCTTGCCTGGGAAGGACACAGGGCAGTCGGAACGCGAGCCTCCAAGGAGGTACGAAACAGTGTTCTTCTCCAGGGTGAACGTTGGAGCGGAAGAGCTTTTGTAGTAAGCGGGTGGTTCCTCACTGCCTATGAGCCTATATACGACATCTTCAACAAGCGTGTGGGAATGCTCAATGTCGGCATAACCGAAGAGAAATACCAAGACATCCGGGAAAACACCTTCATACTCTTCCTCCTTATAACCCTGGCGGGAATGGTCATAGCGGGAACTTTCGCCTTTCTTTTGGGGAAAAAACTCTTACATCCTATGCACCAGCTTATTGAGGCAAGTCATCGGGTTTCAGAGGGAGACCTCAGTCCCAAAATTGCCCCTATTTCCAAGGATGAAATTGGAATACTCCAGCGGACCTTTATGGAAATGCTAACCTCCCTGCGGGAGAGGGACCGCAGACAGCGGGAGGTAAGCGAAATAAAACTTCTTCAGTCGGAGAAGCAGGCCAGTGTGGGAAGACTGGCAGCGGGGGTAGCTCACGAGATAAACAACCCTTTAACCGGAGTGCTTACCTTTACCCACATGCTTTTAAAACGGGAAGACCTTCCCGAAGATGTTGTGGAGGACCTTCGGACTATTTCCAAAGCTACCGAGAGAGTCCGGGATATTGTAAAAGGGTTACTCGACTTTTCAAGACAAACCGAAATTACCCCAGTGGAAACGGACATAAACGAACTTATTAGAGACACTATATCCCTTATCGAGAATCAGGCCCTGGTGAAGGGGGCTATCCTCTGCTTCGATCTAAAAGAAAACCTTCCCACCCGAACCCTGGACAGAAACCAAATTCAATCGGTACTAATCAACGTTCTCATTAACGCAATAGACAGTGTAGACAACGGTGGGCATATTAATGTAAGAACCGGGATCGCCGTTTCGACCGAGAAGGAGAGTAAGCGGGGTATAGAAATAACCATTGCCGATACAGGATGCGGAATTCCGGAGGAAAATCTAAAAAAACTCTTTGATCCTTTCTTTACCACCAAGGAAGTTGGAAAAGGTACGGGCCTTGGTTTGTCCGTTTCCTATGGTATAATAGAAAGACACGGAGGATCCATTCACGTAAAGAGTCAAGTCGGAGAGGGAAGCACCTTCACCATCTGGCTGCCCTTGGAGGATGATACTACATGAAAATTCTTATTGTCGATGATGATCCCATTGTAATCGAAAGCTGTAAGAGAATCCTCCGGGACACTGAATTCGAATCCCTTTACACCTCCTCGGTGGATGAGGCCCTGGAAAACTTAGAGAACCATTCAATAGGTTTAATTATTGCGGACATAAAAATGCCGGAAAAGGACGGGCTCTATTTGATTTCTATCTGCAAGAAACGTTTTCCCCATATCCCCATATTGGTAATAAGCGGTTATTCCACAGAAGAGACCATTCGACACAGCTTGTCCACGGGAGCGGAGAAATACATTCCAAAACCCTTTACTCCCGAAGAACTAATAAACGCTATCAATAACATTCTTAACAATCACAAAGAAAACACAAATACATAAGGAGGGATATATCCTTGGCTAGAAAAATAATGGTAATAGATGACGATCAGATTATTCTGGACAGTGTAAAAAAGATCCTCACATCGAGAGATTTCGAAGTCCACACCTCTCTTAGCCCTAAGGAGGGTCTTAAGCAGGTGCTGAAGGAAGAATTCTCTTTGGTGCTCTCGGACATCCGTATGCCCGAAATCGGTGGTATGAAGGTGCTTAGGGAAATTAAGAAGGAAAAGCCGGGCTTGCCGGTCATAATTATTACCGGGTACTCCTCCGTTGATACGGCAGTGCAGTCTATGAAGTTGGGCGCCGCCGATTACGTAGAAAAACCATTCTCCCCGGATGATCTTTTATCCAGAATTGAAAAGGCAACAGCAAAAATAACTGATACACCCCAGGAAAAGCAGGGTCTGGTACATAAGGATGAAGTCCTCTCCATCCTCGATCGGCTCGGCACCGACCCGATATTTGAAGAGGAAATATTCTCTAAAAAGGTGGATGCCCTCGATCCCTATGATCTTACCACCCAAGAGAAGCTTGCCCTTCTAACGGGGGACCAGAAGTGGATTGAAAGTTACACAGGTCCTCTATCGGATGTTCAGCGCCGCTGGTTTAATCAGAAGTTAAGCGCCGAAATTTGGTAACACTGCAATAAGACAAAACGGACATCAGTTTATAACCCATGCCCGAAAAAGCAGGGTTGTACCATACACTACAGGGATAGCAAAGAGGAGCAAAAAATGAAAGAAAAGATGTTGATTATCGACGACGAACAGGTAGTGCTGGATTCATGTTCCAAAATTTTTACTGCCGAAGGCTTTGAAGTCGTTACGACCACTAGCCCAACGGAGGGCTTAAAACTCATTGGGGAGTCGTTCTACGATGTTATTCTCTGCGATTGGCAGATGCCCGAATTTAACGGCATGGATGTGGTTACCGAAATTGAAACCCGCTCTCCCGAATCAACAGTGGTAATGATAAGCGGCTATCCCTCGGTGGACCGGGCGACAGAGGCTATGAAGCGGGGCGCCTTAGACTTCATTGCTAAGCCCTTTTCACCGGTGGAGATTACCCAGGCGGTACAAAAGGCCCAAAAGAAGAAGATAGAAAACGAGAAAAAAGAACTAGACCGGGCCAAATCCATGATCGGTTCCGTCTCCTTTCCCACCCCCTCTCTGGAGGACAACTCTCCTAAAACCATCGCCGAAACGGTAGCCCAAAAAGTGGGAGTCGGTAAAACTACCTCCCCTTGGATGTCCGTTTTCGTACTTGCCGTCCTTGCCGGGGCTTATATTGCCTTCGCGGGGGTACTGGCAACCACAGTGACCTTCGACATGGCTTCCCATTTCGGGACAGGATTTACCAAGTTCATGAGTGGAAGCGTCTTCAGTTTAGGACTAATTCTCGTGGTCATTGCGGGAGCGGAACTCTTTACTGGAAACAACCTCATGATTTCCAGTGTCATGACCGGAGAAATCACTTTGGGAAAGATGGCAGCCCGTTGGGGCGTGGTGTATGTGGCCAACTTTATAGGGTCGATATTTATCGTCATGCTCTACTTCTTTTCAGGACTCTGGGAAACCGGGGGAAACGCCATAGCTGCCTCCGCTATGAATATTGCCTACGGAAAGGTATCTCTCTCCTTTGTGGAAGCCCTCACGCGGGCCATCGGATGTAACTGGTTGGTCTGCCTTGCCGTGTGGATGGCACTTGCCTCAAGGCAGGTGGTTGGAAAGATCTTTGCTATGATCTTCCCTGTTATGGCCTTCGTAGCCATTGGTTTTGAACACAGCATTGCCAATATGTACTTCATCCCCATGGGAATTATCCTTAAGACCCTAGGTGGTGTTGCCGCACCGGCGGCCTACGATGCCGGGGCATTAAACTGGGGAAGTTTCATAGCGGCCAATCTTATACCCGTGACCCTAGGCAATATCATTGGAGGAGGACTATTCGTTGGAATGAGTTACTGGAGCGCCTACTTAAAACCGGTGGTAAAAAAATAAATATTATCTTTGCGGATCAGCCTCTTTCAAAATTGGTTAATTTTGAAAGAGACTGAAAAGAAAATGAAACTTGACAAATTGGAGTCTAGCCCTTAGGCTAATCACTACATATGGAGGATAAGGCAGAATGGCGGACACACTTGACACAATTATAGAGGGTTATACATCTGGAAAAACATCGCTTATTGGTCTTCTTCAGGACATGTCCTCGGAATACGGATATATCCCGGAGGACAAACTCGAAACAGTCTCCGAGGAAACGAAGGTCCCTCTAAGCAAGCTCTACAGCCTCTGTACTTTTTATGCTTCCCTGAGATTAGAACCTATGGGAGAACACTACTGTGCTGTCTGCGTAGGTACGGCCTGTCACGTTCGGGGGGCCGCTCAGGTAGTGGAAGAAATTGAACGGAACCTGGGAATTAAAGCGGGAGAGACAACAGAGGACGGGAAATTTACCCTGGAAACAGTCAACTGCGTGGGCGCCTGCGCCCTGGGGCCGCTGGCCGTAATAGACGGGGAGTATCATGGAAAACTCGATCCCAAAAAGGTCTCAAGACTCCTCAAACAGTATAAGGATTAACAGCCTATGCAGCAGAGGTCCTTTAGTTGGGAAAACATCCTTGAGATTTTAGACGCCGAGGTACTAATAGACAACAACTGGCTTACCCATCCTATTTCCTCCGTTAATGCCTCCGATTTAATGAGTGATATACTCTCCAGTAGCAAACGAAAATCCCTCCTTCTTACAGGACTGACCAATCCGCAAACAATTAGGACCGCGGAGATGGTAGAAATTGCGGCTGTCTGTTTTGTCTTCGGGAAGGTCCCGCCCAAAGAAACAATGGAATTGGCAACGAAAAACCAGGTCCCCCTTATAAGAACGGATTACTCTCTTTTCGATGCCTGTGGAAGGCTCTACTGCGCCGGCATGGTCGGTTGTACCGGAAATAAGGACTATAGCAGCACTCCATGAAGCGTCTACAGCATATCCACAAGGTCCAGGAATTGTTTTACGAATTAAAATTACGGGACGCTGTGGAGCTGGATGTTTGCACCATTTCCAAGGACACCAAAATGAGCGAGGTCCGGTCTATACTGCGGAGCCAAAAGATCACCGCCGCACCGGTGATTGAGGATAAACACCTCATAGGGATCATCAGTGTAGAAGACTACATTAACTGGCTTCAGAACGGGAAGGAAGAAGTGGAGGTGACCCACCGGATGTCAAAGGATGTGGTGACCCTCTTCGACGATGAACCCCTGGTAGAAGCCATCAGACATTTCGAACAGTACCGGTTCTATGAATTTCCGGTAATAGAACGAGAAACCGGGTTGCTTATTGGGGTTATTACCAAATTCGATGTTATTATCTGCCTATTAAAGGCCTTGGATATCGATTTCTATCAGAAAGAAATGGAAGATTTCAGCAAATTCCACTTCTTTCATGAAGTAGTCTCGGACCACACAGAACTCTCCTTCTCTTACTCCGTACCCGGGGGAAAGATCGAAGTGGGAGGAGAAATTTCCAGTAAATTCCGCAAAAATCTCTCCTATCTGAATATCCATCCCGACATTGTAACTCGAGCGTCCATAGTGTTTTACGAGGCGGAGATGAACTGTATACTCTACGGGGGAGGAGGAAAAATTAAAGCAAAGCTCGACAAGGAAAAGATTCTGATAGAAATAACCGACAAGGGCCCCGGTATTGAGGATATAGAAAAGGTAATGATGCCGGGATACTCCACTGCACCGGACTGGATTAGGGAATTGGGGTTCGGAGCAGGAATGGGTTTGCCAAACATCAAGAAAAACTCCGAAGAATTCTCCATTACCTCTATGGTAGGAGAGGGGACCACCCTAAGGAGCACAATTCCCCTGGAGGGACCATGAAACTGAGTGATATCGTGGAACAATTCGATCTGGAAGTACTGTCCGGTGAATCCGATCTCGATCGGGAAGTGCGATGCGGATACGCCAGCGATCTTTTAAGCGACGTCATAGGCAACGCCCAAAAAGACGATCTTTGGATTACTCTGCAGATCCATATTAATATTGTCGCTGTAGCCCTAATGAAGGAACTCAGCGGGATCGTTCTTATTGGAGGCAGAAGGCCGGAAGAGGCGACCCTGGAAAAGGCAAAATCGGAAAAGATGCCCCTACTGGTAAGCCGGCTCCCGGCCTTTGAGATGGCAGGAAGGCTCTACAAAGCCGGGCTCCCCGGACAGAAGGATGCTTAAGAGGTTCTCCATGGACTTGCACATTCACACCTGCCTTTCCCCCTGCGGCGCCTCTAAAAGTGTCCCCACCACTATTGTAGCCGCTGCTCTGAAAGCTGGACTTCAGGCCATTGCCATCTGCGACCACAATGCCTCGGAGAACTGGCAGGCAGTACGGAGGGCGGCGGAGGGAACGTCCCTGACCGTGCTAGGTGGAATGGAGATAACCACTCAGTCTGAAATACATCTCCTCGGGATCTTTGATTTCGATCATGCAGAAGGCTTGGAAGAAATGCAGAGGATTATTTATTCTCATCTTCCCGGCGATAACAATCCTGACATTTTCGGGCCTCAGTACATCGTAGACCATGAGGATTACATAACGGGATTGAACGAACATCTTCTTATTGGAGCAACAGATTTAGAACTTGAAACAATCGTTACCAAAATTCACGAATTCGGCGGAATCGCTATTGCATCCCATATTGACAGGGAGGCCTACGGAATCATAAGCCAGTTGGGTATTATCCCGGAGGACACGGCCTTGGACGCCTTGGAACTTTCGAGAAACTATAACCATTCCCCCTTCCAGTTTAAGGGGCTGGGCTTCCCCTTTGTCACCTTCTCCGATGCCCATGAGCCAAGAGACATCGGAACGACAAAAACGGAGTTCCTCCTGAAAACCCCAACGGTCCGAGAACTTCAATTAGCGGTGAAAGAACAAGAAGGAAGGAGAATCCTTTCATCAATTCAGTTTTAGGGAGAGGTATGGAGGACATATCATTGCATATTCTGGACATTGTGGATAATTCGATCCGGGCCGGGGCGGAGAACATCACCATCGATGTTACAGAGGACCAGGAAACGGACATCCTCAAATTGGAGATAATAGACGACGGTGAAGGTATGGACGAGACCACAATGAAAAATGTAACCGATCCCTTCTTTAGCTCCAAGGAAAACAAGCGAATCGGGTTGGGGGTCCCCCTATTGGCCCAATCGGCACGTGACGCCGAAGGCAAACTTGTTGTAGAATCCAAAACAGGTGGCGGGACCCGCCTCATAGCGACTTTCAAGTGGAGCCACCCGGACCGCAAACCGATGGGGGATTTAGCCGAAACAATCCGGGTAATGGAGTTCACACATCCGGAGATTTCGTTTATCTATAGATATAGGAATACAAGGGACACCAATAAAGAGGAAAAGGAGTAATGGTATGAAGCTAAAACCGGAAGACCTGGACAAAATAAGCCAGAATATGAGATCGACCACCCAGCTTCGCGAGGGAGCTGGAAGAGTAAAGATTACAGTCCACATGGGGACCTGCGGCATTGCCTCGGGAGCGAGGGAAATCCTTACCACCTTTATGAATGAAATCGAGAATGTGGACGCCAAGGACATTATTCTTACCACTTCCGGATGTGCCGGGCTTTGCAGCAAAGAACCTATGGCAACTATTGAAATTCAAGGTTCCGCCCCGGTAAAATACATCGATTTAAACAGCGATAAGGTAAAGAAAATCTTCTCCGGACATGTATTGGGCGGAGAAATCGTTGAAGACTACGCGCTGGCAATCGGAAGCGAAAGGATATCGTAATGGCACGTTATAGAATGAACCTAATGGTCTGCACTGGTACCGGTTGTGTTTCCAACGGCGCCTTTGAGATCAAAGAGACCCTGGAAAAAGAACTAAAAAAGCATAAATTGGAAAATGAAATCCAAGTGGTTACTACCGGCTGTAACGGTTTCTGCGCCAACGGTCCTATTGTGGTAGTCCAGCCGGATGGAATTTTCTATCAACTCCTCACTGAGGAGGTCATCCCCTATTTGGTGGAAGAACATTTCCTAAAAGGGAGGCCTGTTCCAAAACTCATGTACACTCCTTCCAAGGAGGAAGCCCCGATCCCCAAAATGAGCGATATCGGTTTCTTCAAGAAACAGCGCCTTATCGCCCTGGCAAACCGGGGGATTGTCGACCCTGAAAGTATCGACGAGTACATAGGCCGCGAGGGCTACAAAGCCCTGGCAAAAGCACTTACCCAGATGACTCCGGATGATATAGTAGAGGAAATACTTAACTCGGGCCTCCGAGGCCGGGGCGGGGCCGGGTTTCCCACTGGAAGAAAGTGGAAGATCTGTAAAGACCAGCCAGGCGAAGAGAAGTATATTATTTGTAACGCCGACGAGGGGGACCCCGGTGCCTTTATGGACCGGTCCATCGTGGAATCCGATCCCCATGCGGTCTTAGAAGGAATGATTATCGGGGCCAGGGCTATTGGTGCTCATGAGGGATTTATCTATATTAGAAACGAATATCCCCTGGCATTGAAGAGGGTCCTTTTAGCCATTGACCAGGCGAGGGATTACGGTCTCTTAGGAGAGGACATCCTCGGAAGCGGTTTCAACTTTGATCTCTCTGTCCATCGCGGAGCGGGGGCTTTCGTGTGCGGAGAGGAAACCTCCCTTATTAACTCCCTGGAAGGCCGACTGCCCCAGCCGCGGGTAAAACCGCCCTACCCCGCCCAAGCCGGTTATATGGGAAAACCCACTAATATCAATAATGTAGAAACCTTCGCCAATGTTCCGCGAATCATTCACCACGGAGCTGAGATGTTCTCATCCATCGGAACAGAAACCAGTAAAGGCACCAAAGTTTTTTCACTAGTGGGAAAAGTCAACAATACCGGTTTGGTAGAGGTCCCCATGGGAATAACCTTGAAGGAGATTATCTACGACATTGGCGGCGGTATTCCTAACGGCAAAAAATTTAAGGCTGTCCAGACCGGGGGGCCCTCCGGGGGCTGTATTCCCGAATCTCTTTTGGACATCACCGTAGATTTCGAGTCGCTTATAAAAGCCGGTTGTATTATGGGCTCAGGCGGAATGATCGTTATGGACGAAACCACATGCATGGTAGAGGTGGCCCGTTACTTTCTTTCCTTTACCCAGGAGGAGTCCTGCGGAAAATGTGTCCCCTGCAGGATCGGTACCAAACGCATGCTGGAAACCTTAACGGCAATCTGCGAAGGACGGGGAACGGAAAAAGACATCGAGATCCTGGAAAACGCCGCCTACGCTATTAAGGACTCCGCCCTCTGTGCCCTTGGGCAGACCGCCCCAAATCCTGTGCTCACCACATTGAAGTATTTCCGTCATGAGTATGACGCGCATATCAAAGAAAAACGCTGTCCCGCGGGGGTCTGTAAAAACCTCATCCAGTACACCGTAGTTGAAGAGAACTGTACCGGATGTCATGCCTGTTTTAAGGCCTGTCCCGTCGACGCAATCAGCGGGGAGGCGAAGCAGGTCCATGTCATTGATCAGGATAAGTGTATTAAGTGTGGAATGTGTCTAAGCACATGCCGCTTCGATGCCATTAAAGTTTCATGATCCTAGTAGGTTAAAAGGAAGTTACCATGAGCAGCAATATTACATTAACAATAGACGGAAAGAAAATTTCAGTACAGAATGGAGTGACCCTCTACTGGGCAGCTAAAAAGGCCGGTGTGGAAATACCCCACCTCTGTTACGGTGAAGACCTCCCCCCCATGAGCTCCTGCCGCCTTTGTGTGGTAGAGGTAGAAGGAATGAGGTCCCTCGCCGCATCCTGTTCTCACGCGGCCGCCGAGGGAATGGTGGTACATACAGATACGGAACGCGTCCGTAACGCGAGACGCTTCAACCTGGAGTTGATCCTCTCGGACCACAAGGTGGACTGCATTACCTGTGAAAAAAGCGGTACCTGTCTCCTGGAAAAGTACGCCTACGAATTCGGTATTACCCGCCCCTCCTTCGAGGGTGAACGAAATGAAAGGGGTATCAGAGATGATGATCCCTTTATTGTCCGGGATTACGACAAGTGTATCCTCTGCGGTCGCTGCGTTTATGTCTGCAATGAAGTCCAATTCGATCGGGCTATAAACATCGGAGCCCGGGGATTTCCCGCTACCATTGCCACTGCTTTCGACCGAAAACTCCAAGATACCACCTGTGTTTCCTGCGGACGTTGTATAAGCGTTTGCCCCGTTGGTGCGCTTATTGAGAAAAACCGTATCGGTAAGGGGAGAGAGTGGGAACTTACAAGCGAAAAAACGATCTGCCCCTACTGCGGTTGCGGCTGTACCCTGGAGATGCACACCAAAGAGAACAAACTGGTTAAGGTTACCACCCCGGACAAAAACACTGTCAATAACGGGAACCTCTGTGTGAAGGGTAAATTCGGTACCGAATTCATCGATCATCCGGAACGGTTAACGAAGCCCCTGATAAAACGAAACGGATCCTTCGAGGAAACATCCTGGGAAGAGGCTTTAAGCTACACGGCGGAAAATCTTACCAAGATCAAGGAAAAATACGGCCCCAACGCCATTGGCGGACTTTCCAGCGCGAAGTGCACCAACGAAGAAAACTACATTTTTCAGAAATTCATCCGCGCCTGTATCGGCACGAACAATGTGGACCACTGCGCCAGACTCTGCCACTCTTCCACCGTTACCGGTCTCGCCAGGGCCTTCGGCTCCGGCGCAATGACCAACTCCATGGCGGAACTGAGGAACGCCGACTGTATTTTGGTTACAGGGTCCAACACTACCGAGGCCCATCCCATTATTGCCTTGGACATTAAAGCAGCAGTGGAGAAAAACGGGGGGAACCTCATAGTAGCGGACCCCAGACGGATCGGGCTGGTCCCTTTCGCCGACCTTTGGTTGAGGCATAAATCGGGAACTGATGTTGCCCTTTTTAACGGCATCATGAATGTTATCATCAACGAGGGATTGGCGGATGAGGAGTTTATCGCCGAGAGGACGGAAAACTATGAACAGTTCCGCGAAGTTGTTCTGAAGTACGAACCGAAACGTGCCTCGGAGATTAGCGGTGTACCGGCGGAGGACATTGTAAAAGCGGCTAGGATGTACGCGACCGCCGGGACCGCCTCTATCGTTTACAGCATGGGGATTACCCAACACACCACGGGCACGGACAATGTCTTGAGTCTGGCTAACTTAGCGATGCTCACCGGGAATATTGGGAAAAAACACACCGGGGTGAATCCTTTAAGGGGCCAGAACAACGTTCAGGGGGCCTGCGACTTAGGGGCCCTTCCCAATGTGTATCCGGGATACCAGAAGGTCACGGACGAAATGCTTCAAAAGAAATTCGAGGAGGCCTGGAAGACTTCGCTCTCGCCCGATCTGGGATTGACGGTGGTAGAGATGCTTCATGGAGCAGAGGACGGCTCCATACGAGGTATGTATATCATGGGTGAAAACCCCTTCCTAAGCGATCCCAACATAAACAGGGTCAAGAAGGACCTGGAGGCAATGGAGTTCATTGTTGTTCAGGATATCTTTCTCTCTGATACAGCTGAGTATGCTGATGTAGTACTCCCCGCCGCGAGTTTTGCCGAAAAGGACGGAACCTTTACCAACACTGAACGAAGGGTCCAACTCCTTCGGGAGATTCGGCCCGCCCCGGGAGAAGCACGCCTGGACTGGGAAATTCTCTGCGATGTGAGCAGCAGAATGGGGTATCCTATGCGCTACGACAGTACCAGTCACATCATGGAGGAAATTAACTCGGTTATGCCGATCTACGGCGGAATAACACACAAACGGATTGAAAGGATGGGCCTCCAGTGGCCCTGCCCCACAAAGGACCACCCGGGCACTCCCTACCTCCATAAGGACGCTTTTGCCAGAGGGAAGGGGCTGTTTAGTGCTGTGGACTTCATCGATCCGGCGGAACTTCCCGACGAGGAGTATCCCTATGCTCTCACCACAGGGAGAATCCTCTATCACTTCCACACCGGTACTATGTCAAGAAGGTCAGAGGGACTGGATGAAGTAAGGCCCGACGGGTTTGTAGAAATTCACCCCGTCGACGCGGAAGCCTTGGCAATATCAGATGGGGAAAACGCACGAATCTCCTCCCGCCGCGGTACCGTTACCGCCCGGGCGGTGGTAACAAAGCGATCGAGACCGGGCTCCGTCTTTATGGCGTTCCACTTCAAGGAGGCTGCCGCGAACATCCTCACCAATGACGCCTTGGACCCGATTGCGAAGATACCGGAGTTCAAGGTCTGTGCAGTGAAGGTCGAAAAAGCCTAACACGGCAGGCATTATTGGTTGATCCCGGGTACCGATTATTCTTACTTTACGATCGGATAAGGACAGAATACAATTTCTCTCCATCTTAACGGGGACAGCCCTCACATAAGGAACAGAGACAAAAAACAGAGGAAGCATTATGGACCATGAAAAGGTAAAAAGACTGATCCGCGAACTTTTGATTGAACTTGGCGAAGATCCTAAGAGGGAGGGTCTTCAGAACACGCCCGACAGGGTGGCTAAAGCCTGGAATTTTCTTACCAGCGGTTACAGGATGGACCTAGATGATATTGTAAACGACGCCGTCTTTGAATCGGAAGCCAACAACATGATCATTGTGCGGGACATTGAGGTGTACAGTCTCTGTGAACACCATATGCTGCCCTTCTACGGAAGGTGTCATATAGGGTACATTGCGGAAAACCAGGTGTTAGGGGTCTCAAAGATCGCTCGGATTGTTGATATGTACAGCAGGCGCCTGCAGATCCAGGAACGCCTTACCGCGGAAATCGCGGAGACGGTGCTAAAAACGGCCGATGCCCAAGGAGTAGGGGTTGTTATGGAATGCCGCCATCTCTGTATGATGATGCGGGGGGTGGAGAAGCAGAATTCCGTAATGACCACCTCCTCGGTGCTGGGAAACTTCAAGCGCAGTCTTACTACTCGTCAAGAATTTCTTCACTTAATAAATAGAAAAGTAGAATAATCCAGATTTTTTATTCGAACAACTCCTATTTTTCTGAGAGTACCCTCACAATGTACACCTCAAGGTAACGCCAAAATGGATCTTTCCGCTTTATCTGGGTAAACATGCTGTCTTCTGCCAATCTCATTGCCATTTTCTGGATCTCCTCCACCGAAGGAGTGCGGCTGGAGGAACCCCAGTTGTTCCTTCTTAAAAACGCCCTTACCGCTGAGTTGACATCCTCCACGAGATGCTCTCGGGCAGTGGGATCGATCAAATGGTTCCACTTGTCAATGAGTTCTTGAAGCCTCTGATCCAAGGGAGTCGACTTGCCTACGAAATGTACCTTTAATTCGGCTACACGCTTTGTGTATTCCGCCCGGTTCTTCTTTGCCGTCGCCCTAACATTAACAGTACCTTTTTCTCCCCCTCCCATAGGCTTTCCTTCCCCCATAATTACATTCCCGCCAAAAGCTGAGACAGTTCCATTTTTCTCTGAAGGACCTGTCTTACCTTTCTTTCCCTTTTTTTTGCCCCCTCCAAAGAGTCTTTTCAAAAAGACTACGATTCCCCCAATAACGGGCAATGTTTCCATAAAGGGGAGATGGGACCTTGCTTCAGCATAGAGCTTCTCCCGGTTAAGCTGAAAAAGCTGAGGGATGGAAACGAGGTCCTGTTTCTTAAGATCCAAGACCTGTTCCAACTCCTGGTCCACACTGTAGCTGGTATTTACCTCATCTTTAAGCAGAAAAAGGAGACTAAAATTGAGCATACTGTAGAATATGGGGTCCTCTTCTTTAACGGCCTGATCGATGCTCTGCGTAAAGGCCCTCTCCTCCTTCATCTCCTTTAAGGTGGAGTGTTCCTTTAGGACCCCTACCCATCGCTGAAGGAATTTACTTTTAAGCTTCTGGATCATTTCTTTTCGGCGATTGACAAATATACCTAAGAGTGCTTCTTTTCTCACATAGTATTCTTTTTTATCCGGGGTCCTAAGCCTTACAATTTCCGGAAGTTTGTCCTTCTCCTGTTTTGAGCTCCTCTCCGATATAAAGGTGTCGATCCTCTCTCTTGAAACGTTCTTTAATACGGGCAGGCCTTTACTGTCCTTGCACCCGTATATATCGGAAAGAGTGTAGAGGAACGGCTCCTTTCGAAAGAGGCGCTCCACTTCCCTTAAACTCCCCTCCGCCTCCTTCTCCTTCTGTTCCATCTTTCTAAAATATACGCAGTAGAACCCCAAAAGGTAACAGGCCTGGCAAATCTCATGTTCCTCCTCGAGTTTATTGGCTTTATCTTTGTAATCTTTAATAATCAAATTTGAAAGGGTTGTCCAAAATCGAAACTGAAAATCGTTGGGGGAACGAAAGGTATCGTATACCCTGGACTGGTCCTGAACGATTCCGGTAATGAGGTCCTGAACAGTAATATTCTTATTTCCAAACACTGAATAGAGTCTGTTCCTGTAGTAATTTAAATTTTTCTGTTTGTTAAAAAAGAGGGACATTTTCTTTACACAGAGCTGAAGCAGCATTTCCCGCATTACCGGAAGCGTAATAATCATGGATTTCAAATCTTCCGGGAAGGTAATTTTTATTACTTTGTTCTCATCGTCCAAAGACATGGAACCAAGAAAGTTGAGAAAATCGTTTTTGACGTCTAATACCGTCTTCAAATCCCCCGGGACCTCCAACTTCAACCTTTCCTCATCGGGAAAGAGCATTTCCGGGTCTTCCTTCATTGTTACATAGTATTGCTCCACCACCGACTTGAAATAGCCGGGAAAATGGAGAGAGGAGAGCTTCCCCTTATCATCGTACGTAAGGGTGCAGATGCCTTGAGTGGCCATCTCTTCCAATTCCACCGTTACCTGCAGGGAGGTGTTTTCTTTAAGGGCGGCGAGTTTCGGTCGTTTTTGTGCGTATTGTTGAACATACTTTCCAACAAATTCGAGAAAATCAGTAAAATTGAGATTAGCACTCCGATTACGCTTCGTGTACAATTTTAGTAACGCGAGTACCTCGCTTTTATACTCCATGGATTTTTATATTAATCCCGCCTATGAAATCTGTCAATTACTCGTTTTTCATCCGTCCTTTTTCATCCCAACCAGCCAGCGGGAAACGGCATCGGCGAAACCATCCTCCTCGTTAGAAGCAACTACGGAATACTGGTCCTTAAGAGATGCCGGTGCGTTTTTCACCACATAGGCTGTCGCGGCCCACTCTAAAAGGTGAAGATCGTTATAGTCGTTTCCAATTCCCAGGGTTGCATGTTTTTCAATTCCCCGGAGATTACGGAGCCATTCCGCCCCATGCCCTTTGGAAACCTTCCCCGGAAAGATTTCGATCCATAGTGATGCATGGTCCATAGGTGAGGTCGTACGGATTACGGTATATTTCGGTAGGTGTTCTTGTATGGTTTCTACAAGTTTCTCGTAGTCCATATCGTACCTGCCGTCCCCCTTAGGCGGACAGACAGCAAGGAATTGACTTGCTGAAGGGGGGAGCCTTGTTTCATTAGGAGGTCCCAAGGTATCCAGGGGAGAGGCAAATTCCGCGTAATGCCCTACCCTGCGGAAAAAATCATCATTCTCCTCAAATTTTCGTTCTTCAGCCCTACTATAAAAGAACCGATGGTTTTCCGGTACTGCATGATGGACCATAAAATCATGCCCTATCGCTCTAAGAACAGAGTAAATCTCCTCCACTTCTTTTCCTTCCAGAGAGACGGAGTGTATCAACTGCTGGTCCTCCCAGCGGATGATTCCCGCTCCGGAGGAGAAAATAAGGTAATCCACGGGAAAACGAAGGTCCATTACCTTCCTGGCAGAGTAGAGGTTCCTTCCCGTTGCAACGGCACGGAGGATTCCTTCCTCCTTACAGAAGGCCAGCGTTTCACGAGCTCTCTCTCCTAACCGGGAGGAGCCGTCTAATAGCGTACCATCCATATCGGTTACTACCATTCCGCCAACGCTCATACACCACCTTTATTACTCTATTTCTCTTTGCTCTTCTTTTTGCTGCGACTCGACCTCGGCCTGGTGCTGCCGGACTTGCTGCCCCAGGACTTGGTGCTGCCGGACTTTCCCCTGCTGCTTCCCTTCTTTTCCGATGGCCTTTGGGAAGAGGATTTTGTTCTGGGAGACTGGATAGTAACAGACTCCACTTCTTTGGTAGAGAGCCTCACCCCCTGGGCTTTTACTCCCTTTATCATAAAATCGGGAAGATGAAACCGCTCCTCCAATACCTTGATTCGAGGCTTTGGCTTATACGTCACCTCTAAGTCGATATTCTGCTGGGTTGTAAGTTTAACTATCTTTGATTTTTCAGGGTCCGGGATAATGGGGTATGTCTTGTCCAAAATAAACTGTTCGATCTTACATCGCTTCAGATAGAGAAACTTCGTATCCTTTTCCAAGTAGACCACCGTAAAAATCGTTTTATCCAGATTCTCCTTGTCCGCTAATCCGCAGGAGAGCATACCCCGATCTACAAAGAGTTTCTCCGGTACGTCTATCACCGAGTAGATACCGTTTTTCCGGATAACCAGCACCCTGTCGTAGGGAGAAACCTCAAAGAGGGCCTTTCCGCCGCTAAGACCATACCCCAAATAGCCGGTTTGCCCATCGTATCGAAGGGTCAGGTTCCGCTGAGCCGCCTCGCGCGCGTCGACCTTCTCGAAAGAGACGATCTTCGTATTCCGCGGGTAGGCATCCCCGTATACTTCCTTGACCTCCCCTAGAAACCCCACAGCGTAGTCGAGGATGTTTTTTAGGTGTTTTCGGATTTCCTTTAGCCGATTTTCTATCTCTTCGATTTCCTTTCGAGCTTTATTAATATCGTAGAGGGAAATTCGTCTTATAGGAATTCTTAAAAGCCGCTCCAGATCTTCCTCCGTTATCTCCCTCTTGATCTCCTTTTCAAAGGGCTTAAACCCCTCCAGAACAGCCTTGTGGACCTTTTCCTGAGTGTCCATCTCCTCGATGGCTTTGTAAATTCTCTCTTCAACAAAGATCCGCTCTAAGGTGCGGGCATGGAGTTTGTCCTTGAGGTGTCCCTCCTCCAAACGGAGTTCCTTTTTAAGGATCTCCATCAGTCGGTCCGCGTGATATTCCACCACCTCCGTTACCGTCATGGATGTGGGTTTGGTCTCTTTTATTACCAGGAGATTCACCGATATGGAAACCTCACAGTCGGTAAAGGCGTAAAGCGCGTCCACCACCTCCTGGGAGTAAATACCGCGGGCAAGTTTTATCTCAATTTCCACTTCATCCGAGGTATAGTCGTTTATCTCCGCTATCCTAATTTTATTCTTTTTCGCCGCCGCCTCAATGGAGTTAATAAGGCTCTCTGTTGTGGTACTATAGGGGACTTCCCGGATAACAATTCGTTTTTCATCTGATGTGTCCAGTTTTGCTCTTACCAGGACCTTCCCCATCCCGTCCTTGTATTCCGAAACATCCAGTGACCCTCCGGAAGCAAAATCTGGATAGAGGGTAAATTCTTCTCCCTTTAAGGCCGCGATCATGGCGTTTAGGACCTCGTTAAAGTTGTGGGGAAGGATCCGGGTGGACATGCCTACCGCGATCCCCTCCGCTCCTTGAATAAGGACCACCGGAATCTTTGCCGGAAAGGTAACAGGTTCCTTATTCCTTCCGTCGTAGGAGGCGTCAAATTCGGTGAGCTCCGGATTGTACAGTACTGTTTTCGCAAGAGGTTTTACACGACATTCGATATATCGTGCCGCGGAGGGCTGGTCTCCGGTGAGTATATTTCCGAAGTTTCCCTGTTTGTCAATAAAGTACTCCTTATTCGCTACTACCACCAAGGCGGAAAATATGGATGCGTCCCCGTGGGGATGGTACTTCATGCAATGCCCCACCACGTTTGCTACCTTGTGAAACTTTCCATCGTCCACCTCGAAGAGTGTATGAAGGATCCTCCGCTGTACCGGTTTAAGTCCGTCATCCACATGGGGGATGGCCCGGTCTTTAATAACATAGGAGGCGTACTCTATAAAATTTGTATGAAAGAGTTTTTTCGCGTAAGCCATGTTAGATAAGGTTCTCCATAATAAACTCTCGCCTCTCTGGAGTGTTTCTTCCCATGAAAAATTCCAGAGTATTTTGCATTCGCTTAATAGACCGCACGTTCACCTCTACAAGCCTCATATCTTCCCCAATGAACTGTCCGAACTCTTTCGGGGATATTTCCCCGAGCCCCTTGAATCGAGTTACCTCAGGAGAGGAAAGGGCTTCTACCGCCTCGTTCCGCTCGGTAATGTTGTAACAGTAGCGTGTCTCCTTTTTGTTCCGCACCCTGAACAGGGGTGTTTCCAGAATGTAGATCCGTCCGGCGAGGACCAGCTCTTCGAAATAGTTAAGGAAAAAGGTAAGCAGGAGATTACGGATGTGAAACCCGTCATGATCCGCGTCGGTGGCAATAATGATCTTTCCGTATCGGAGGTTTTCAATTTCATTCTCGATCCCTAGGGCCATCATCATATTGTAGAGCTCTTCGTTCTTGTAGAGGGCTGAGAGTTTTTTTCCATAAACGTTTTGCGGCTTCCCCCGTAATGAAAAGATCGCCTGAGTGTAGACATCTCTGCTGGAGACCATGGACCCCGAGGCGGATTGGCCTTCGGTTATAAAGATCATACTATTCTCGCCGTCTTTATCCCCGAGATGGTATTTGCAGTCCTTAAGGTTGGGAATTTTTATTGCTATCTTTTTCGCTGCCTCCCTAGCCTCCTTCTTCACCGCGTTGAGTTCTTTCCTAAGCTTTTCGTTGTTAATTATCTTGTCTTCCAGCTTCTTTGCAGCCTCTTTGTTCTTGTGCAAAAAATCGACAAACCCTGAACGGACTTCCTGAACAATCCAACTTCTGATCTCCGTGTTTCCCAATTTGTTTTTCGTCTGGCTTTCAAAGATGGGGGATTTCAGCTTAACCGAAATGGCCCCGGCAATTCCTTCGCGAACGTCCATAGCGGCGTAATTTTTCTTAAAGAACTCATTGATTCCTTTAAGGATTCCCTCCTTAAAGGCGCTTAAGTGGGTCCCGCCGTCGCTGGTAAACTGGCCGTTTACAAAGGAAAAGTAGGACTCTCCGTAGTTCCTGGTATGGGTAAAGGAAAACTCCAGATGCTCCCGACGGCAGAAACCGATATCGTAAATGGTATCATCTCCCACCTCGGAGTAGAGAAGATCGTAAAGGCCGTTTTGGGAAACAATTTTCTGCTTGTTGAAGTAGAGGATTAAACCGCTGTTTAAGTACGCATAGTTCCAGAGGCGCTGTTCTATGAACTCGGGATTAAAAGAAAATTCTCCAAAAATCTCCGGGTCCGGCTGGAACTCCACGTAGGTCCCGTCCTTCTCTTTAGATGTCCTCCCGTTTCGTTTCGACTTCAAGGTGCCTTGCTGGAATACCGATTCAAAGTACTTTCCATCCCGGAAACTCAAGATTCGGAACTTAGAAGAAAGGGCGTTTACCGCCTTTGTACCCACACCGTTAAGTCCTACGCTAAACTGGAAAACATCGTCGTTGTACTTTGCCCCGGTATTGATAATGGAAACACATTCAATAACCTTCCCCAGGGGGATTCCCCTGCCAAAATCCCTTACCTTTACCAGATCTCCCGAAACCTGGACATGGATCTGTTTACCATGCCCCATTATGAATTCGTCGATACTGTTATCGATTACTTCCTTTAGAAGGACATAGATCCCGTCATCGAAATTGGTGCCGTCCCCCAGCCGTCCAATGTACATTCCCGTACGCAGGCGAATATGCTCCAGAGAGCTTAAAGTCTTTATTTTGCTCTCATCGTATTCGTTGGAAGCAGTTTTTGTCGATGACTTTTTTGGGCTTGCTTTACTAGCAGTTTTTGTCTTAGCTGATGTTGTTTTAGCCATTGACCATAGATATACCATTAATACTATAGGTTGTACAGAATTCCCAACAATGCCTCATTCTAATTGCCATCCTTGGTAAAAGACCCTCTATTCTTCCTTTTTCTCCGGGTAGAGGACCAACTCTACATAACGGTCCATATGTATATATTCAGCCGCGGCATTTTTTATTGTATCCACACTGAGATCTTGAATAAACTCCTTCCGCTCAAGAAGAGACTCGGGAGACAAATCGTAAAGGTAAGCCCTTTCCAATTCTCCAAGCCAATATGAGTTTTTCCGCTGGTTTTCCTCCAAGGTCCGGGAAAAAGCGGCGCGTACCTTTTCCAGAATAGTACCATTAGGTCCATTTTCCTTAAGAGAGCTCAGAGTTGAAAAAAGCCTGGATTTTAACTCTTCTACCCGCGATGGATCGCAGGAAAACGATAGAGAGAGAAAGTAGCTCCCCTGAGGATACTTCGAAAAAGAAGACTGGGAGGCTACATGGTAGGTCCCCCCCTCTTCCTCCCGGATAACCTCCCGAAGTCGAATTTCCAGAACCTCCGCCAAAGCGGAAAGGGTAAAGGACTCCTCTCTCGCCCACTTTCGCTCCCCATGAAAAACCACCGCTACCCGACTTTTAGGTTCTATTCCCTTCTCTATGGTTTCCTTTAGGATACCCTGTGGGGGATCAATATCCAAATCTCTCCACTGCTCTTTCCTCTGTTCCGAAGGCAAGCCGCCGATATAACGTTCCACTAAAGGACGCAGGATATGGAGATTCAGGTTCCCTACGAAGAAAAAGGTAAAATCCGAAGCGTCGGAGAACCGATCTCTGTACAGGCTGTACGCTTTATCGAATTCAAATTCCTTAAGCCGTTCTTCATTAAGGGGGCGGCTTCTGTAATGGTCTCCGCTTAGAAGGGCGTTGAGGGTGTCCTGAAAGACGGTTTGCGGTTGGGACTTTCTATTCTTAATCAGTTCCACTAATCTGTTTTTATAGTTTCTAAAAGCAGACCTGTCCTCTCTTGGATCGGTAAAATGAAGATAGAGAAGGGACAGGAGAACTTCCAGGTCCTCCGGTGCGGCCTTTCCGGAAAACCCCTCGGTTAATCCTGAGATATAAGAATTCAAGGAAACCCGCTCGCCACTGAGCTTTCGTTCCAATTCAAGGGCATTGAAGCCGTTTAAACCACTCTCCTCTATCAGCCCGGGAGAGAGATCGGCAGAAATATACTCCTCTTTCTCTACCACGGAAGTTCCGCCGGGGCTAAAGGCTGAAAAGAGGATTTCATCATTCTTAAAATCGGTAGATTTAACAATAACCGTCGCTCCATTTTCCAGCTGCCATTCAGTTACACCGATCTCTGGATAGCTTTTCTCCTTTACCACCGCTGAGGAAACCGGTTTTTCATGTAGAAGGGCCCCTTGAGAGTCGTCTTCCTTATAGGGTTGAATCTTCCGGTCCTCCACATCTTTCAAGACTGAGGCACATTCCTTCTCTGTTGGAAGCTTAAATCCTTCTTTCTGAGGCCCCATCACCAAAACTACTCTGTTCTCCTCAGTTATAAGGGAGGTGCCAAGCTTGGCAACCTCCTTGAGATTGACCTGGGGGAGGTATTTCTGATAGAACCGATACTCCCATTCAATTCCAGGCACCGGTTCATTTTCCAGATAATTTCTCGTGTACTCCTTTGCCAGGGATATTGATTCGGTGTTTTCCCTGTCCTTATAGGCACCTTCCACGGCACTTAGGAGTGCTTTCTTTCCCCTCTCCAATTCCCCTTGAGTAAACCCAAAACGGAATGCCCTTTCCGCCTCTTCCGATAGAGCTTCCAAGCCCCTTAAAGTTCCTCCCTCGGGAGTCATAGCGCCGAGAGAGAAAACCGACTTTGTTCTCACCATCCTTCCCATGCCGGCAAATCCGTAGAGAAAGGGCGGGTCCTCCTCTTTTGTCCTTTCCATGAGTCGTCGATTCAACATATAGTTAAACAGCCGTATCAGCATTCCCCGGCGATATTCCCCATAGGTAGTTTGGGCCTTCACATCGTGCTTGTAGAGAATCTGCACAATGGTATTTGGGGTTTCCGGGTCCTGGACTAAGGCGTAGTATGTTTCATTGTGGTCGGGGACCTCGTAGTAAGGTCGTTCTTTTACAGTTTCCTGAAGCGTAATGGAGGAAAAAGTTTGTCTTATTGTATTCTCCATCCCATTTAATCCCCGGGACCCGAGATCTCCTACCACCATCACCGCCATTAGATTGGGGCGATACCATGTATTGTAAAAATCTTTCAACAGGGCAGGCTCAAAATTTTTTATAACATCCATTTTTCCGATGGGAAGCCGCTCCGCGTAACGGGAGTTTTTAAACAGAATGGGAAAGTAACTGTCCCGCATACGGGCTGCTGCTCCTCTCCCCTGACGCCACTCCTCAATAATGACCCCCCGCTCCTTTTCGATCTCCTCTTCATCGAAACTGATGTCCCTTGCCCAATCCTTAATTACCTGGAATGCATTTTCCACCGCCCCCTCTTCATCCACAGGGACCTGGATCATATACACAGTCTCATCGAATCCGGTATAAGCGTTAACATCCGGCCCAAAACGCATACCAAGCGATTCAAGGTAATCGATAAGTTCTTTTTTCTCGAAATTCTTTGTTCCGTTAAAGGCCATGTGTTCGGTAAAATGGGCCAAACCCCGCTGGCCATCCCTCTCCAGGATAGATCCGGCATCGATTACCAAACGAAGAAACAGTCTTCCCTGGGGTTTATTGTTGTTTCGTACATAGTAGGTAAGACCATTATCGAGGGTACCCTTTACCACGTCGGAGTGGAAGGGGATCTTCTGTTCTAAACTCTCCTGTCTGTCCCTCTCCTCCGAAGAAGACCCACTCTGTGAAAAAGAGAGGGCGGAAAGACCTGGTTCCGGTCTCCCTCCGGCAAAAAGTGTGGAAGTCCCGGTGGAGAAAAAGATAGTCACCGTTATGGTAAATACTATGAGAATCCTTTTACTGTTCAGTCTTTTCATACCCAGAAAATAGCCATCCCGGGGAAAGAAATCAATTCTATCCCGAGTAATTCTTAATTTATCCCAATACCTGCTGCACAAGAGCATTGGTGTCGATGATGAGATTGACATCTCCGTTGCCCATAATGCTGCAACCGGATATGGCGTTCATATCTCCCATGTACTCCGGCAGAGCCTTCACCACCAACTGTTGGTACCCAACAATTTCATCCGCCATCAGGGCCGCCTTTTTACCATCAGCAAAAGCTACAATCATAATACCCTCAGAAACTGAGGTAACTTCCGTTTTCAAACTGTAGACATTAAATAGCTTTACCACTGGAAGGATTTCCTTTCTCAGGGTGAGGACCTCAGCCTGCTTGTCTGTCTTTGTAATCTGGTCCGCCGCGGCTTTATAGAACTCGATAACATCGTTTATGGGGAGAGCAAAGAGTTGTTTTCCTACTTTTAGCGAAATTCCGTCTATGATTGCCAATGTTAGAGGGATTCTCAAGATGATCGCGGTACCCTTTGCTTCTTCCGAAGATATGTCGATCTTTCCCCGAAGCTTCTCGATGTTTCGCTTCACCACATCCATTCCCACTCCCCTGCCGGAAATTTCGGACACCTTGTCCGCCGTAGAAAATCCAGGTTCGAAAATGAGGTTCCAGATCTCCTTATCCGACATGGAAGCGGGATCGCTCTTCAAGATTCCCTGGGTCTCTGCCTTTTTAAGTATCTTCTCTTTTTTCAGGCCTCCTCCATCATCCTGAATGGTAATCCAGATCTCATTTCCCTCGTATTTCGCGGAAAGCCAAATATTGCCCGCTTCTTCTTTCCCGCGCTCCTCTCTTGTCTTGGGTGGTTCAATGCCATGGTCAATGGAGTTTCGAATAATATGAACGAGAGGATCGGATATCTCTTCCATAACATTCCTATCCATCTCGGTTTCCGCGCCGTGTATATGCAAGTTGATCTTTTTTTCGAATTTCCTTGAGAGATCTCTGGTAAGCCGTCTCATCTTGTTAAAGAGTCCTTCCAGGGGAATCATCCGGATGGTCATGGTAATTTCCTGCATCTCTCTGGTAATTTTTGAAAGGTTGTTCGTTGCTGTATTGAATCCTTCAAAATCGTGATTTTCTAAATCCGGATTATCTATTACCATAGCCTCGGAGGTAATAAGCTCACCCATAAGATCGAAGAGCCTATCCAACTTCTCTGTATCTACCCGGATGTCCTTGCGGGTGGTTTTGTAATTGGTAAACTGATCTGCCTCACCAGGCTTTTTCTTCCCCTGCTGTGCTAAAGCGGAGGTTAAATCTTCCTTGCTTACCGCTCCCTGGTCCACCAAAATTTCTCCCAGCCGTCTCTGCTGGCGCTGCAGGGCTTTTTCTACCATTTCTTCACTAACAGTCCCCATCTCCACCAGGGTCTCTCCTAAAGGTCTATAATCAGTATCTATTTGGGCCTTCTTCTTCGCTGACACGGCACCGGTCTCCGCTGCCGGTGCGCCTGTTTCAGCGGTAATGCCTTCTTCGCCTTCCACTTCCGCTGTTTCCGTGCCGGCTTCTTCAGGTTGACCGATATGCTGTAATGCCTTCCTTACGGCATCTATGCTTTCAAGAATGACGGTAATAACATTCTGCTCTACCTTCTTCTCTCTTTTTCGCAACGTGTCCATTACCGACTCAATATCCATACTGAGCCGTTCTATGGAGGAATAGCCGAAGAAACCGGCGTTTCCTTTAATGGTATGGATATTTCTAAAGGCATTGTCGATGTGGCTAAGGTCCTCCGGTGTCTTTTCCAGTTCGAGGACCGCCTCCTCTGCCGCATCGAGAAGGTCCGAGGATTCCGCTACAAATTTTTCCAGCATCTCCGGGGTAAAAAGTTCCTGACCGTCCTCGCCTAAGGCTACGGAGCTCTCCCCCTCTTCTGCCTTGTAAAAGATGGTGTCCAACTGGCCGACAACCTCTTCGATATCCAGAGAGGAATCCAGGGTTTTAACAGTTCCAGGTTCAGATCGTACCTTCTGGGAGAGTATGTCCAGTTCAGCAAGCATCTTATTGAGCAGATCAACTCCGGAGAGAAGAAGGTCCACCAAGTCCGTACTTATCTCTATTTCATTGTCCCGGAGTTTGTCCAGAACAGATTCCATGGAATGACTGAGGGATTTTATTTTATGAAGCCCTATAAATGAGGCCACCCCCTTTATAGTGTGCATGGAACGGAAAATATCATTTACTAGATCGGGTTCCTCCCCATTCTCCAGGTTGAGGATCTTTTCCTCGATATTTTCCAGATGGTCTCTGGACTCCAGCATGAAAGAAGAGAGGACCTCCAGGTCACTCTCGTCCACCGCCTGCTGCTCCTCCTTTTCAGAGGCCTTCTCCTCCTTGGGTGCGGGAGGACTAAAGAGGGATTCCATCTCCTGGACAATACCTTCTATCTTTTTTAGAGCGTCTTCTTCAGCTCCATTCTTTATCATTGCCTGGAGATAGGAATCGGTTTTCTTTATCAGGTCCTTCTGCTGAGGCGAGAGGGGTGCCTCCTGAAGGATAGTCTGTATTTGTTCCTGTATCTCTATTGTTCCCACCAGATCACCAGGGGTGAAATCTTTCAAGGCTGTATAGAGTTGTTCTACCTGTTCATTCATTGCTTTTCAGCCTATACCCCTCAGCCAACCAACATGTTGACAACCTTCACCAGCGAGGGAGGGTCGAAGGGTTTGACTATCCATCCATTCACACCAAGTTCCTTTCCCATCTGTTTCTTTTGGGCCGAGCTTTCAGTAGTAAGAAACACAATGGGCGTGGAGGCGAAATCGCTCTTTCCGCGAATTTCCTTTACAAAGTCAAATCCGTCCATCACCGGCATGTTTACATCGACGATAAAAACACTAATATCCTGACCGGAGAGCTTGTCCAACCCGTCCTGACCGTTTTCAGCTTCAACGATTTCGAATCCTTCCGGTTCCAGGGCTTTTTTTACAAGCATTCGTATGGTAGAACTGTCATCAACACACATTACTTTCTTACTCATTTATAGCTCCTCTTCTTTCACGTCAGCCGCTTTCAAAATTAAGCAATTTTGCAAGAACCTCACGTTTTATTCTTATTACCTCTGCCATCGGCATTGAAGTTAAAATAACGTAACATCTCCTTGGAGGTCCTTCCTTTTCGATTCCTCCGTTTCCAATTCCTCGATCCCCGATTCCTCGTCCTCCCTTTCCTGGGTCCCCTGCGTCTGATCTTCATCAATTCCCATATCCAGAGCTTCCCACTCCTCCTTCACTGAAAAGTAGGAGGATGCTTGTTTTCTTACTTCCTCTTTTACCATTTCAGAATCCAGGGTGTTCTCTAATTGTAAACCCTGAAAGGTTTTTTCACAATTCCTTTCCGCCTCTTTCAGGACTTCCATAATATGTTCTGTGACCTGGCGAATAATGTCCTGGAACTGGAGAGAGGTAATCACCTTATTAAGGCTCTCCGTGACAGTGCCTGACAGCTTCTCCGTCTCTTTGGTGGAATCCGTTACGGTCTGTGTCTGCTTTAGGATAATCTCCGAAACTCTATGCAGGGAACTCTGAGACTCTTCCATTACCTGTATGGCACTTTGAATGTGTTCCGATTGTTTGGTAAAGGATTCATCTACGGTAACTGCCGTTTCTTTGATCCTATCGTTGATCTGATCGGCAATATTCTTTGATTTTCTCGATAGTTCCTGGACCTCCCCCGCAATAACAGCGAATCCCTTCCCCTTCTCTCCAACCCTGGCAGCTTCAATAGATGCATTAATTGCCAAAATACTGGTCTGGTCTGCCAAATCGGTAATATCCTCGGTGAAATTGTTAATCTGTCCCACCGTCTCTTCAATTACTCCCATATCCTCATGGTAGCTTCGGCTAATGGATTTAAACCTGCCTATAAGGTCCTGAAAGTTCTTGACCCCTTCCATAAGCTCATCGGTGACATTCTGAAGTCCCGTGCTGCCGCTGGTGAGTCTGTTCAGCATATCCTCTATGTTTTGCCCAACCTCCTTACTCTGCTCAGCTATGGAAAAGATGGAGTTAGTCACTTCTACAGTGGAATTCTCACTCTTTTTAATAATAATTTCACCTAGTTTTTCTACAATGGGTATGGAAAAAGCGAAGCGTTTAAACCCGAGGAAAGCATTACCTTGAAAATTGTCTTTCGCCTCAAGCTGTTCCTCCAACTTGGAAATCTCCTGCTTCAATGCTTCCTGTTCCTCATTAGCTTCATACACCGTTATCCCGGTTTCACTCTCCTCTTCCCCCCCAGGAATACTCGAAGGACCTCTCTTATCTATCGCCTCCCAGATATGGAGCATTACTAAGAGTCCTCCCAGTACAACGGTGGTAATTGAGAGGACCCAGGGATAGATAAAAAGCGAAAGGACCGCGGAAAGTACAACAAGAACCGAGAATACTATTTTAAACATGTCTGCCTCCTACGCAGATAAAGCCACCCTAGATAGTATTACGAAAAAAGAGTGATTTTACAACCAAAAGGAAAGCACTTTTTTCCATAACCCTCATAGGAGATACTCCCTTAGGAGATACTCCCCTGCCGGTTTTATTCTTGGGTAAGTTCCCCGCCACTGGCCTCTTCTAAAGGTATTTCTGTCTCCTCAGTCTCCTCGCCGTAGAGCCACTTAGTAGCATCCTGAATCAGTCGAATAAGGATTACCGCCTGTACGTTGGCCTTGCTCTTTTCAATCTCCTTCTCAAAGCGGCACTTCGTATACCCTTTCTTTACCCGGTCCCGGATGCTCCTTACCCGTTCCACAGCCTCCTCACTCTCCTCTGCAAAGGACTCTAATAGATAGCCGGTAAGAGTAAGAAGGACAGGCTCTTTAGCTCTCTCTGAGACCTTCATAAGTTCTTTGCGGGATTCCTCTCGTTTCCCACCCAGAAGAAGGGCAAATCCGTAATCCCAGCGGACCCAGAGCCCCTCGACTCCGGAGAGGTCCAGAAATTCCTTAAAGAAGAGCTCCATCTTTTGAGGGTTGTTCTCCAGTAGATAGGGCACCCCCAAAGAGAGGGCAAAATCCCTTCGATATTGGGGTTTTTTATCCTGAAGAAAGGTTTCTAAACGATAGATCTCGTAGGGTTTGGAGAGTACTAAAGTGGCGTTTATAAGAACTCGGACCTTCTGTTTTGTTATTCGCTGTTTCTGATAGATCTCCTCCTCCAGGTATTCCAACAATCCCACCCAATCTTCCTTCTCCAAGAGCTGAAAGAGTTTTCTGTTATAGGCGAAATAGACATTTAGTCCAATAAGAACTATAATGAAAATAACAGGAAGCACCCAATTCTTTTGCCAGAAGATTGTGGTAAACTCCCAGCCCAGCATGAAAAGGGGCATTAAATAGATGAAAAGAAAGGAGATGAGGATAACCACATTAAACAAAATGAAAATAGTCTTAAATTTCACACCTAATTCTCCTATAATAATAGGTAGGGCCGCTTTCAAATCAACCAATTTTTAAATTGGTTCGGGTAATCTTGAAAGCGGCTGTATAAGAAGTGTATTTTATTTAAACTAAGAGGTCAACGATTTATCTAATGAAAGAAATCAGCGTACAAAACCTGCCGGAAGGCTACTATATCGACCAACCTGTCTATTTGGATGATAAATACATCCTCCTCTCCCCGGATATTCCCGTCACAGAAGAGCTAAAAAAACGCCTTCAGGAGTGGGACATACCCAAGGTATTAAGCGACGGGACCCCATCTGAGGAACCTCCGGAGGGCCCCATCCCTGCCATGGATGCGGAAGATTCAGGTGAAGGGACCGCCACCCTGGAGAGCGGTATCGAGGAACAGAAAAAGAGAGACGAGTCAATCCGGTTTTACCAGGATACATGCGCCTGGCTTTCCACTGTTTTTGATCGGTACATCCAGAAAAATGACTGTAAGATCGATGAAATTGCCGACAAGATTAAAGAGATCATAGCTAAATTGAAGGAAAACAAAAAATACTTCCTCCGTTTCAATGACCTTAAAACAGATACCGAATCCTACCTGACATCCCAATCGATAAAGACCACCTTTATGGTCCTGATTCTCAGTGAGGTAATGAAAATCCCCCTCTTTAAACAAATCGAAATTGGTATTGCAGGCATCCTTCACAAGATCGGAATGCTGAGAATTCCTCCTCAAATATATCAGAGCGGAAACGCCCTCACAGCGCAGGAGAGGAAGGCCATTACCGCCTATCCAATTTTGGGTTTTAGGATCCTAAAGGGTCTTGGGTTCCCCATGAATGTCTGCAGGGCCGTGTTAGAGCATCAAGAAAAGATCGATGGCTCCGGATACCCTCGGGGAATCGCCAATGAAAAGATATCCTTTTACGCAAAACTCATTGCCGTGGCGGGAAGCTATGTGGCTATTGTTTCCGATCGTCCCTACAGAGAGGCCTCAGACGGACATACAGGAATTATGGACCTCCTAAAAAACACTGGACACCAATTCGATGAACAGATTATAAGGATTTTGGTTTTTACCCTGAGTCTCTATCCCCTTGGGACCTACGTCCTTCTCTCCAACGGAAGTCGTGCCGTGGTAACCGAGACAAATTCAGAAGACCCCAGACATCCGACCGTACGGCTCCTCATGGACGAAAAGGGGGCCTTAATACGAGAAAGACCGATTCTCCATACACAAAAGGGCGGGGAGATCGAGATTGCCAGGCCCCTTACACAGAAGGAAATTCAAGAACTAAGCGGAAAGTAAGTCTTCAAAGAATCTAACAATAACGAGAGAACACTATGAACAATGTTACCGTAACCCTCCCTTCAGGCAAAAAAAAGGCATACCCCTACGGCACCCGAGTAAAGGACATCCTTAAAGATAAGGAATTCCAAGACCCCCCTTATCCCATTGTGGGTGCCCTAGTGGACTACAACCTTACCAGTATAACCTACAAGGTAGAGATAAATTGTACTGTAAAACCAGTCCTTTTAAACAGTGATCAGGGGGCGGGAATTTACCGAAGATCGTTGAGCTTTCTCGTCTCTATGGTCGCGAAAAAGGTCTTCCCCGAGAGGCGGCTTATTATAGGACACTCATTAGGGGATGGATATTATTTCTACTTTGATGACAGCACCGGCGCAAGCAGCGAAGACATTCAACTCCTTAAGGAAGAGATGGGAAGATTGGTAGAATCGGATATTCCCATCCAACGAAAAGTTATTTCCTACCAGGAAGCCCTAGATTACTTTGAAAAGAGCCGGCACATAGACACCGCCCTCCTGCTGAAACACCGAAATGAAAGTAGAATTCCCACCTATCAGTGTAATGACTTCCTCGATATCGCCCATGGCCCCCTGGTGCCCTCCACAGGGACCCTATCCACCTACGAAATTATCGAGTATCCGCCGGGGTTCCTCCTCCGCTACCCGGAAAAGCAGTCTCCCTACCATGTAAAACCCTTCGAAGACAACCCGGTCCTCTTTTCGGTATACCAGGAGTACAAGGCCTGGGGAAAGATCCTTAACCTCAACTCCGCGGGAAAGCTCAATGAGATAAGCCGCACACCGAAACTGAGAGAATTTATTCGCGTGGCCGAGGCCCTTCACAACAAGAAAATCGCGGAGATCGCCGATAAAATCCTTACCAGGAAAGGCACCCTGGGGGTGGTGCTCATTGCCGGGCCTTCCTCCTCCGGGAAAACAACCTTTACAAAAAAGCTGGCCATTCAGCTTCGGGTAATCGGGTTCAACCCTGTGGTGATTTCATTGGACGACTACTTCGTTACCCGAAACCTAACGCCGAGAGATGAAAACGGAGATTATGACTTTGAGAATATAAAAGCCATTGATGTGGACCTCCTCAATAAGCACCTTATGGCCCTCTTTCAGGGCGAGGAAGTGTACATTCCCAGTTTTGATTTCATTACAGGTACCAGGATTGGCGAAGGGAAACCCCTAAAAATGGGCAATCGATCTATCCTCCTGCTTGAGGGCATTCACGGTCTCAATCCCAGTCTGACTCCCCAAGTACCGGAGGAAAAAAAGTACAAGATCTACGTTTCCGCTTTGACCCAACTGAACCTGGACGACCAGAACCGGATCCCCACTACGGACAACCGGCTTCTAAGACGAATGGTACGGGACTACAATTTTCGAGGACACACCGCTTTAAACACTCTCTCTATGTGGGCCTCCGTTCGGAGGGGAGAAAAGAAGAACATCTTCCCCTTTCAGAACAACGCGGATTCCGCTTTCAACTCTGCCCTGGATTACGAGCTGGCGGTGCTCCAAGTCTATGCCGAGCCGCTTTTGAAATCGGTAAAACCCTATAACCAGGAGTACACCGAGGCGGTGAGGCTGATGGACTTCCTCAACAACTTCAATCCGATCCCGGCGAAGTACGTTCCGGATGACTCTATTCTGAGGGAATTCATCGGAGACAGCTGGTTTAAGTACTAGATTAGACTATATTAGATTAGACTAACTATAATACTTGGCCGAACCGTCAAGCGGGCCCCTCATACCCCCCGCTATGGAAAGGAAAGGAGAATAAAAAGCATATGAAAAAACAAACCACCCAGGGCCCTGTAGTCTCCCTTGAAGGATGTCCCGCCTATGAGGAGTACCAACTTAGAAGTGCTGTAGAAAAGAGTTTTACCAACCTTGGCGGAATAGAGCAATACATAAAACCGGGAGAGAAGGTCCTCTTAAAACTCAATTTATTAATGAGAAAGAAGCCGGAAGCCGCGGTCACCACCCACCCGACCTTTGTAAAGGTACTGGCAGAAGTGTTGATTGAATACGGCGCTCGAGTCATTTTAGGGGACAGCCCGGGAGGTCCTTTCAGCAAGAACATGCTCAAACTCGTATACAACGGCTGCGGAATAACTGCCGTAGCCGAGGAGACAGGGGCTGAACTGAACTTCAACACAGAGATGGAAGAGGTGAAAAATGAGAAAGCCCGGGCCTTAAAACAGCTTACTATGGCATCCTTTGCAAGGGAAGCTGATAAAATCATATCCGTTGCCAAACTCAAGACCCACTCGCTTACCACAATGACCGGGGCGGTGAAAAATATGTTTGGTGTGGTGCCGGGGGTACAAAAGGCGGAGTATCACTTTAAAATGCAGCGGGTAGAGGATTTTTCCGACGCCCTCATCGATATCTGCCTGGCGGCGCCTCCGGTTCTCTCCTTTATGGACGGCATTATCGGGATGGAGGGCGCGGGACCCTCCGGGGGAGAGCCCCGGGAGGTGGGAGTGGTCCTTGCTTCACCAAGCCCTTTTCACTTAGATGTGGCCGCCGCCGCCATTATGGGGATGGACCCATCCAATGTACCTTCCATCCGGTTGGCGGAAGATCGGGGGCTCGCTAAAAGCTCCCCGGAGTCCCTCCACATTGTGGGTGAACCCCTGAGCTCCTATGTTCAGAACAACTACACAATGCCTCCGTCGAACTCGATCAACATGCTCGGAGGAAAACGGGCGGGGAAAATTGTTAATTCCCTGCTTCGGCCGAAGCCGGTTTTCCACCACGATACCTGCATCGGCTGCGGTGTCTGTGCGAGAGACTGCCCGGCGGGGGTTATTAGCATGGTTAACAATCGGCCGGAGGTAGATCTAAAGGGATGTATACGCTGTTTCTGCTGTCAGGAACTCTGTCCGGAGAATGCGGTCTCCATTCATCGGCCGATACTGATGCGCTTAGTTTCGAAATTGTAGTTCCATTTACCTCTTAGGGTTTCACCCTGCATACCCACGGCCAAATGCTCATAGAATCGCGGCCGGGAGATATCCCTGGCGCCGAAACGTTCCAAATTTTCCGTATAAACCTGACAGTCCACTATATGAAACCCCTCATTCTCAAGCACTTCCACCAGTGTAAAAAGGGCAATTTTCGACGCGTTGGATTTCCGGGTAAACATAGACTCACCAAAAAAACACCTCCCTAAGGAGACCCCGTATACACCGCCGACCAGTTCCTCCTCGCTCCAGGCCTCCACACTGTGGGCGTAGCCCAGCTCATGGAAACGAATGTACCCCTCTATCATCTCTTCGGTGATCCAGGTCCCCGTTTCGTGCTGTCTCGGGGTTTCAGCACAGGAACGAATGACCCCGCGGAAATCCATATCCATAGTAACGCGAAAAGGCCGTTGGCCCATACTCCTCTTCATTCTCTTGGGAATGTGGAGTTCCCCGGGGAAAAGAACAAACCGCGGGTCCGGCGACCACCATAGGATGGGCTGACCAGGGGAATACCAAGGGAAGATCCCCTGACTGTAGGCGGAGAGGAGCATACCCGGACTGGTGTTCCCCCCCACCACCAGAATTCCTTCGGGGCTGCTTTTCGAGTAATGGGGAAAGGGGAAACCTTCGTTAAGATCTAAATAGGGGAATTGAGGGGGAAGAAAAAATGGGTCCATGGGGGATTTATTCCGCCTCTGGTGATTCGGCTTCCTTAGTACGTTCCGGTTTTTCCTCGGTCCGGGATTTTCCTTCGGTCTCGAATATGACCTCGCCGTCTTTTACATCCACCCGAGCACTTCCGCCGTTGCTCAGCTCACCGAAAAGAACGGCATCTACGAAGTAGGACTTGACCTTGTCCTGAATGAGCCGGGAGACGTTCCGAGCACCGAACTCAGAAGAATATCCCTCCTCGGCAAGCCACTGACGCATAGCAGGGGTGACCTCCAGAGAGACTCCCTTCTCGGCCAACTGCATCTGAAAGGCCCTGATCTCTTTAGCCACAATCTGAAGGACGATTTCATTGTTCAACCTGGAAAAAGCAACAATTTTATCCAAGCGATTTCTAAACTCGGGAGAAAAAATCCGTTCCACCTCCCGCTGAACACCGTCCGCGGAAATAGTAGTATCACCGAAACCTATCATCGCTTTCCCAAGGTCCCTGGCCCCGGCATTGGAGGTCATAATAATAATAACGTTTCTAAAATCCGCCTTTCTTCCGGTATTATCTGTCACGGTTGCATAATCCATCATCTGGAGGAGAACATTGTACACATCCTGATGTGCCTTTTCGATTTCGTCGAGAAGGAGAACAGCGTGGGGAGTTTTACGAATAGTGTCGGTCAAGAGCCCTCCCTCCTCGTACCCGACATAGCCCGGCGGGGAACCGATAAGGCGGGCAACGGTGTGCTTTTCCTGGTACTCACTCATATCGAACCGATGCAGGGCCACATCCAAGGTAGAGGCCAGCTGGCGGGCCAACTCCGTTTTTCCCACTCCGGTCGGTCCAACGAAGAGAAAACTTGCCACCGGTTTGTCCGGCTCTCTAAATCCGGCCCTGGAGCGCTTCACCGCCGAAGTCACTTCTTTTACGGCTTCATCCTGGCCGTATACGTATCGCCTTAAATCTTCTTCCAAGCTCTTAAGACGGTCTTTCTCGTTCACCGTTACCGACTTCACCGGAACATTGGCCATCTTTGAGACCACCGACTCAATGACCTCCGCTTCCACGGGTACTTGTTCGCTCTCTTCCTTGTCCTCACGAAAATTAAGGATTCTTATATAGGCCCCCGCTTCATCCATTACATCGATGGCTTTGTCCGGGAGAAATCTATCATTGATATACTGAATAGAGAGGTCTACCGTTGTTTCCACCGCTTCATTGGAAAAAAAGACGTTGTGGTATTCCTCGTAACGTTCCTTCAGTCCCTGAAGAATCGCTACCGTTTCCTCCCGATTGGTCTCGGGTATCTCTATTTTCTGAAATCGACGGGAGAGTGCCCTGTCCTTTTCAAAAAACTTCTTCAGCTCATCGTAGGTGGTAGAACCGATACACCGAAGCTTTCCCGTTGCGAGGGCCGGCTTCAGAAGGTTGGAAGCGTCCATAGCCCCGCCGCTTACCGCTCCCGCGCCGATTACAGTGTGAATTTCGTCTATAAAGAGAACGACCTTTTCCTTCTTCTCCAGCTCTCCTAAAACCCGCTTCATCCGTTCCTCAAAATCACCCCTAAAACGGGTGCCGGCTACCATGCTTCCCATATCCAGGGCATAAAGAGAGAAATCTTTCAAAAGCCCGGGGACCTTGCCGTCGGCGATCCTCTGGGCCAGACCCTCCGCCATCGCGGTTTTTCCAACACCGGGGTCTCCAACCAAGACAGGATTGTTTTTCATCCTTCTGCAGAGGACTTGGACAATTCGTTCCAAGATGTTTTCCCTTCCGATAAGGGGTTCCAACTTTCCCTCCCTGGCGCGTTGTGTAAGGTTTATGGTAAAAGACTCCAGGTACTTGTCCTTTTTCTTTCTTCCCTCTTTTTCCAATCCATCAGCATTCTCTGCTTCCTCTGCTTCAGGTCCTTCCGCTGGCACCGGTTCTTGCCCGTCTCTTTTCTTCACTTCATGGGAGATGGCCTCTAAAAGGCGGAGCCGGGTAATACCAAGTTTTTTCATAAAATAAGAAGCGTGGGATTGATCAGAATCCAGGATAGATACCAGTACATCACCCATATCCACCTCGCCCTTTTGGGCGGACTGAGTGTGGATTACAGCCCTCTCAATAACCTCCTGAAACCCCAAAGTTTGAACCGGTTCTCCCTTTTTAATTACCGGGACCTTCTCGGAGAGGTGTCCTTCTATCTCCTTTAGAAGCTTGTCCGGGTCCGCGTCGGCAGCCTCCACAATCTCCCGGGTCTCCTCAAAGTGAAGAGCCGCAAAAAGAATATGCTCAGGGGTAAGGTATTCATGTTTTCTGTCTCGGGCGTCCATGTAAGCGGCGTTTAATACCGCTTGGACATCATCCTGTATTTTCATGCTTTCTCCATGGTGCACTTTAGAGGGAATTCTCGGCTTTTTGCCAACCGACGGACCTGGGCTACTTTAGTAGCGGCAATGTCGTAGGTGTACACCCCCACATTTCCCATTCCCTTTTTATGGACATCCAGCATGATCTTGGTAGCCTCTATTATCGATTTATGAAACACCTTCTGGAGGATCTCCACCACGAAATCCATAGTGGTATAGTGGTCGTTATGGAGCAGGACCCGGTACATGTCCGGTTCCTTCAACTCCTCCTCTACTTCTTCCAAAACAGATTCATCTATGCCGCTGTCCAATCCAGGCCCATTTGCCATAGTGTAATACTACGAATTTTTCCTTACTTTTTCAAGAATTTCCTTCATAGTATTTCCTTCATAGTATTCCTCCGTGTTTCAGAGTTTCAATGTTGCTCTAACACAAAAAAAGGATTCATTGATTTTTCACCACCCCCGTATTAGTATTGACCTATAGAGGGAGAAAAAAGTGGGAACACCTGTTATAGGCTTCGATTTGGGCGGAACAAAAATGTTGAGCGCCCTGGTGTATGAAGGCAACATTGTTGAGAAGATTAAAGAGAAAACAAAGGCCGAGAAGGGCCAAGAAGCGGTAGCTCAAGGGATTGTTGAGACCATAACAGAAACGCTCAAAAAAGGGGGCGTAAAGAAATCCGAATGCGGCGGGGTTTGTCTCGCCGTTCCCGGCCCTATTGACCTAAGAACGGGCACTCTCGTCAAGACCCCAAACCTGGGGTTCGTCGATTTTCCTCTCGTCTCCATGCTGAAAAACCATTTCCCCTTCCCCATCTTTCTGGAAAACGACGTAAACGCGGGTACCTACGGCGAGTTCATAAGCGGAGCCGCCCGGGGATATAACCACGTAATTGCCCTGTTTCCCGGTACCGGTATCGGTGGAGGGATCATTCTCAACGGGCGTCTTTACCGTGGTGCCTCGGGAAATGCCGGAGAAATTGGTCATATGATTATTCAAACCGAGGGCCCCCGCTGTGGATGCGGTCAACAGGGCTGTTTAGAATCCTTGGCCAGCCGGACCGCCATAACGAAGGAAACAATCGCTCTCACCTCCTCAGGGAAGGCCCCTTTTACGCTTAAAGAAGCGAGTACGGATTTTAAAAACTATAAAAGCAGGGTCTACGAGAAGGCCCTGGAAAAAGATGAACGTCCAGTGGTGGAGGTGATTGATCGGGCCGCCTATTTTCTTGGGATCGGTATGGCCAACTGCGTTAATATTTTTAATCCCGAGCTTATTATCCTGGGTGGAGGGCTGGTTGAGAAATTGGGGGATTATTTCATAAGCAGGGCGAGGGAATCTATGAAGCACCATGCCATGGCCGCTCTTGTAGAAGGAGTGGAGGTCAAACCGGCGGAGCTTGGCGACGACGCTGCTGTCCTCGGTGCGGCGGGCATTGCCCTGGAGGAGACCCTAAAATGACGGCAGTTATCGATATTGGATCCACAGCAATCAGGATGGTTGTAGCTGAAATTTTTTCGGAGGGGAGTTGGCGTATCGTTGACCGGGCAGAAAAACCGGTTTCGCTGGGAAGGGACGTATTTGTAAACGGCAAGATCAGTCGGAATTCCATGATGCAGTCCCTGCAAATTCTAGGCGGATTTCGGGAAATCCTTAAGGGATGGCAAATCGAGGAAGAAAACATCCAGGTAATTGCAACAAGCGCCATTCGGGAGGCAAGAAACCGGGACAATTTCATAGACAGAGTAGCGGTGAAAACAGGATTGAAAATCTCAATAGCCGAAGGAATTGAGGAAAACCGTCTCACCTATATGGCGGTCCAGTGGGCAATCCAAGAACTAAAGGGGAGCATCTCCCGGTCAAACTCAATAATTATTGAGGTAGGCGGCGGCAGCACCGAAGTCATGGTCCTCCATCGGGGAAAAATGGCTGCCGCCCACTCTTTAAACATTGGTACTGTTCGCATGGACCAGCAGATAACTTCCACCTCCGGCCAGAATTATAACCTCCAGCGGTTCCTCCACGAACGCGTCAATACAATGTGCGAGATGTTGGAAACTGAGGTGAAGATGTTAGGCCTAAAATACTTTATTGCGGTAGGGGGGGATGCCAGAATCGCCGCACAGCAAATAGGAAGGGTTATACACGAGAATTATTCCATTATAGAAAAAGAGGATTTTGCCGCATTTGTTCATCAGCTTCAGAATTGGACCTTGGACCAGATAGTGCAGGAACTTCAAATTCCCTACACCGACGCGGAGATGCTCCTTCCCGGACTGTTTATATACTTTCTCTTTCTCGAAAGGACTTCGGCAGAGCGGCTCATTGTCCCCAGCGTAAGTATTAGAGAGGGGGTCCTTCTCAGTGTAGCCTCCGGCCCGGACCCGGTAACAAAACAGAATTTTGTCTCCCAGGTGGTTGCCTCTGCCAAGGGATTGGGAAGAAAATACCACTACGACGAGGAACACGCGAACCATGTAACCAAACTTTCCCTTAGTCTCTTCGATTCCCTTATGGAGGAACACGGACTAGACCAGCACGCGCGGCTTCTGCTCCATATTTCAGCGATCCTCCACGATATAGGTTCATTCGTAAATACCAGCGGCCATCATAAGCACAGTCAATACCTCGTTTCCAACTCTGAAATTTTCGGGCTTCACCGGGACGATATTATCATTGTTTCCAACGTTCTTCGATATCATCGGAAATCCCTGCCGCAACCCTCCCATAGGAGCTACATCTCCCTCTCTCGAAAAGAGAGGGTCCTCGTCATGAAGCTTGCCGCTCTCCTTAGGGTCGCTGACGCCCTGGACAGGGCACACTCACAGCGAATTAGCGAATTTACCATTGAGCAGAGAGAAACGGAAGTAGTGCTAAACTGCGAGTATCAGGGGGACATATCTCTGGAACGGATGGCACTGGATTATAAAGGAAACCTTTTTGAAGAAGTATACGGACTGAAGGTGGTAATAGTGTAATGGCTGAATTTTTTAACAGAGAGTTGAGTTGGATCGAATTTAACAGAAGAGTATTATGGCAGGGAATTGATCCCATCAACCCGCCCTTGGAGCGCCTGAAGTTCCTCTCTATTGTTAGCGCCAATTTCGACGAGTTCTTTATGGTACGAGTGGCAACAGTTCGAAGACAAATGCGAAAGGGGGACCATGTCCATTGTCCTTCGGGAATGGCCCCTTCGACCCAGCTTGAGGAAATTGAAAAGCGTGTTAGAGATATAATTGCCAAGCAGTACGATTATTTTAACAACGTACTGCTTACCGAACTCGCGAAAAACAGACTCAACTATCGGGATTCGAACAGTTATTCAGAATCCCAGACCATCTTTATTAAAGATATCTTTAACCGCGACATTTTTCACACCCTTACTCCTGTAAGAATAGAAGAGGGAAATGATTTTCCTTTTACCACATCTCTAAGACTCCATGTTCTGTTTGAGCTGGTTCCTTTGAAACCGGAAAATGAAAAAACGGGGCCTCTTTACACTATGGTCCAGATACCTCCTTCTCTAGATAGGATTTGGTGGCTTCCGGCAGAGGAAAAAAACAGCTGTTTTACTCTATTGGAGGACATTATTGTTTCAAACGGGGCGAAACTCTTTCCCGGATACGCAATTAAGGAATACCTTCTCTTCCGAGTTACCAGAGACGCCGACCTTAGCGTAGATGAAGAAAGAGACGAAGATTATTTGGAAGCGATGGAGGAGGTTATTGTAAATCGGCAGTACAGTTATCCCATTCGCTTGGAGATAAGCAGGCACAGTGAAAAGCTAAAGAACCTCATCCTTAATCGTCTTGCCATTGATTCTTCCTGGGTCTACCTTATTACAGGCCCACTGGACTTAAAGGGAATTATGGATCTCGCCTTCACCAAAGGCTTCGACGAATTACGCTATGAGGATTGGAAACCCCAGCCCACTCCGGCCATTGAGGAAGACATGTCCATATGGGAGAATCTAAAGCATCAGGATATTCTTCTCCATCATCCTTACGAATCCTTTACTCCGGTGGTGGACCTTATTAATAAAGCCGCCGATGATCCAGATGTTATCGCCATAAAGATGACACTCTACAGGACAAGCGGAGATAGTCCCATTATAAAGGCCTTAGGGAAAGCCGCGAAAAACGGGAAACAAGTCACCGCTGTAGTTGAATTGAAGGCCCGTTTCGATGAGGAAAGAAATATACACTGGGCGTATCAATTGGAAAGAGCAGGGGTGATTGTTGTATACGGAATCGCGCATTTAAAGGTCCACTCTAAGTCAACCCTCATTGTTCGAAGAGAACCTGAGGGAGTTCGACGATATGTTCATCTCGGTACAGGCAATTACAATGATTCCACTGCAAAACTCTACACCGATTTCGGCTTTCTTACCACAAATGAGAAGATAACCTTTGATACAGTCCTCTTTTTCAACGCCATTACCGGCTATTCCTCCATCCCGAACCTGCAGAAGCTGGTTATGGCACCAAGCAACCTGAAAACGAGACTGTTAAGTCTCATTGAGAGGGAAATCGAGAAAAACCTTCCCGATGCCCCCGGTCGGATAATGGCAAAAATGAACTCCCTTGCCGACCCACAGGTAATAGAAGCCCTTTACCGAGCATCCAACGCGGGAATCCAGATTACCCTTAATGTCCGCGGGATTTGTATGCTGGTCCCCGGGGTTTCCGGATTAAGTAAAAACATTTCCGTGGTAAGTATTATCGACAGGTATTTGGAACACAGCAGAATTTTCTACTTCCATAACGGGGGGCAGACGGAAGTGTTCCTCTCCTCCGCGGACTGGATGCCCAGAAACTTGGAGAGAAGGGTAGAGCTTATGTTTCCCATTGAAAACCCAACACTAAAACAGAGACTCATTGAAAGTCTCAACGTCTATTTCTCCGATAACTCTAAGGCATCTGTTCTTCAGAGCGACGGTTCTTACAAACGAAGAACACCGGAAAAAGGAAAAAAACGTGTCCGCGCTCAGGAGTACTTTCACGAAAAGGCAGTGCAGCACGCAAAGATATCCGCTGTTTCACCGAAGAAGGAGTTCATTGTCCGCCGCGCTCCCCCGGAAATGCAAAGCCGATAGCTTTGCTCATTGCCCGTTCTCATTACCTCCGTAAAGATGTACATACTGATGAAGGAGCTCCTCCCCTTCCTCTTGGCAACTACCGCAGCCAGTGCCAATTTTGGTGACACTCTGCAATTCCTCCCAGGTGCGCACCCCCTCCTCTTTCACCGCCTTCTCGATGTCCTTGTCGGTAACCTTCAGACATTCGCAGACCGTCTGTACTTCCTCTTCGGGAATCATCTCCTCCCGTCCGGTCCTGCGGTAGTAATCCTCAATGGCCGCCCGCAGCGCCTTGTCGCCTAAGACTGAGCAATGGATCTTGTTAGCCGGGAGACCTTCCAAACCGCTAATGATATCCTTAGGACCTATCTTGTAGGCTTCGGAAAGGGTCTTTCCTATAACCATTTCGGAGAGGATGGATGTAGAAGCTATGGCGCTGGCGCAGCCGTACGTCTTCCATCTGCAATCAACGATCCTATCATCCTCCACCTGTATTACCACCAGCATTTGATCTCCGCACTGTATGTTTCCCACCTCTCCCCTGCCGTCGGCGGGATATTCATCTTCATTATCTAAAATATTTCTCGGGTTCATAAAATGGTCCTTTACCACTTCCGAGTATGTCCAGGATGTTTGTTTCATTCTTTCTCCTCCGTTAAGCTTTCTTTCCTTTACTCTAGTCTCCTCTAAAAAGAACGAGGGCTATTATGTATAACGAGTAGACATCTTTCTAATTTTACCTATAATCTCCGGCAGGACCCTAAGGACCCTATCAATTTCCTCCTCTGTGGTCATTCTCCCAAGACTGAAACGGATAGACCCGTGGGCATACTCCGGATCAATATTGGTGGCCATAAGAACATGGGAGGGATCTAAGGAGCCTGTGGCGCAAGCAGAACCCGTGGAAACATCAATACCCGCTAAATCGAGATAGAGCAGAATGGATTCGCCCTCGGCACCGGCGAAACTTATATTTGTGGTATTGGGCAGCCGCTGTTTCGGATGGCCGTTAACCGTCACATCCGGGACCGTCTTTATTATTCTCTCCTCCAAACGGTCCCGAAGCTTCGAGAGCCTTTTAGCGTCCTTTTGCATATCTCTTTCCGCTTTCTCAGCAGCCTTCCCGAAGCCTATAATTCCGGTGCTGTTGTATGTCCCTGCACGCCGGCCATCTTCCTGATGCCCGCCAAGAAGGTAGGGAGTAAAGGGACTTCCCTTCCGTATGTAAAGACACCCCACCCCCTTGGGGCCGTAGAGTTTATGGGCTGAACAGCTAAGATAATCCACAGATAGCTTCTTCGCGTCCACTTCCATCTTTCCAAGCCCTTGAACAGCATCTGTATGGAGTGGAATACCCCGGGAATGGACAATTTCTGAAATTTTTTCTAATGGCTGGATGGTGCCGATTTCATTATTGGCAAGCATGATTGAAACCAAGGCAACCTCGTCATTGAGGACCTCCTCCAGGGACGCTGGATCTACGAGCCCGTACCTATCCACCGGCAGCAAGGTTACGGGAAACCCTTCTTTTTCCAATTGCGCCAAAGGACCGAGAACACTGGGATGCTCTATAACGGAAGAGACCACTCGGCGTTTGGAAGTTAGAGAACCTTTTGCTCCTAATCCGCCTTTGTCTTTTTCAAACCGGAGAAGATGAAAAATCGAATTATTCGATTCGGAACCCCCGGAGGTAAAAACAATCTCTTCCGGCTCTGCGTTTATCAATCGTGCCAGTTTCTCCCGGGCGGCCTCTATTGCAACCCCTACTTTACGTCCATCTTCGTGCATGCTGGACCCGTTAGCGTAGAGTTCAAGTGCTTCCCGAAGGGCTTCTTTCACTTCCGTGTCCAAGGGAGTGGTGGCGTTATTATCCAGATACACCCGATTCATACCTTCTTCCATCTTTTCCTTCCTTTATCTGAACAAGCATTTCCAGAGTCTGGTGGGACAGAAAATCCCTGTTTATTCTTCTCAGATCGCCCCAAAAGGACCTGCTGGGGCACGTATTTACCCGGGAACAGTTTCCCTCATTGTCGAGACAGTGGACCATATCCACGGGTCCTTCAAGGGCCTCAACGATATCATAAATGCTGATCTTTTCCGGGTCCTTCGCTAAACGGTATCCCCCATTTGGTCCCCTGACACTGGATAGGATACCCGCATTTTTCAGCTGGTGGAAGATATTCTCAAGATATTTTTTGGATATTCCCTGGTTCTTCGATATCTCTTGAATGGATACCTTCTCGTTCTTACCCTCCCCTATATCGGTGAGGGCCCTCAAGGCATACCGTACTCTACTGGGCACCTCGAACATTCTTCACCTACCCTCGCTTTTCCAGCATCCGTTTTACCGGATCTAAGGCCCTTGCGGCAATCTGGGGGTCTAATCGGATTTCCGGTTCATTTTTTCTTAGAGATTCCGCCACATCCAGAAGGGAAATTTTCTTCATATCAGCGCATATCACTGGCGTGTCCGGTAAGAGGAAGAGTTTATTGGGAAGCTCTTCCCGCATCCTCCGCACTATTCCCTCTTCCGTACCGATGATAAACGTCTGTTCCGCGCTGGAGGCGGCCTTATTGTAGATATTGGTTGTACTCCCAACATAATCTGCCATTTCTCGCACTTCCCGAGAGCATTCCGGATGCACCATAACTATCGCGTCAGGATGTTTTTCCTTGACCCGTTGGATGTCATCTCCCGTAATACGCTGATGGACCGGACAGTATCCGTCCCAGAGGACTACATCACGCTCTGCCTGGGCCGCAGCAAATTCCCCAAGATGCCGGTCCGGAACAAAAATAATCTCCCGGTCCCGGGGTATACTCCGGATGATCTCCACCGCGTTAGAGGAAGTACAACAGATATCGCTTTCCGCCTTTACTTCAGCGGTACTGTTTACATAGCAGACCACCATCGCCTTAGGGTGTTTCGCCTTCAATTCCCGAAGGGCCCCGCCGGAGGCCATATCCGCCATGGGACATCCGGCTTCTTTCACCGGTAGCAGTACCGTCTTCTTTGGGTTGAGGATCTTCGCGCTTTCCGCCATAAAGTGGACCCCGCAGAAGACAATTACCTCCGCTTCCGTCTGTCCGGCTTGTATACAGAGCCCAAGGGAGTCCCCGATGTAGTCCGCCACATGCTGTACATCCAATGGCTGGTAACTATGGGCAAGTATAACTGCGTTTTTTTCTTTTCTTAACATATTAATGTTCTTAAGAATCTCTTCTGTATTCCCGCTGCTGTTCTTTTCCTTATACATACTTCACAATTCCTAGTAGTTTTGTGAAGATTATACTGAAATATCGAAGAGAAGTCAACCTTTGAAGGGCTTCTCTTTGAAGGACTTCTTTTCTTTGGTTCCCATTCTCAGATATAGAGATGAGAATTGCTGCTGTGATTTGACTTTTTATGAAATTTCTATCAAATTTGTAGTATTGGGGTTTGCTTTATTGATTGAGCAATTCTATTATGAAAGTCCTACTTTCATAATAGAATTGGTATTCAATTTCCTTGAATTTGTTTATTATTCAAAGGGTTTGAGGCAAATTCTAAAAGGTGAAGTCTGAAAGAATTCACCTTTTAGAATTGCTGTTATTGATTTTTCTTAAAAGCTGCTCTACTATTATAGATAAGGAATGGGTAGTACTCTACCGGGAGGTGACCTTTGAAACGATTATTCACATTAATTATATCCATACTTCTTGTAAGCTGTTTTGCATTAAGTCTTGGATGGGCTGAATTCTATACAGACCTTTCCCAGGAATCGAGAAAAGAGCTGGCCGAAGCATACTATATGGCTGGGGAACAGTATAAGCAGGTAGGGAAAACAAAAAAGGGCCAAGATTTTATTGATATGGCATATAAGATTTATCCAGGGTTAACCCCATCTGCCATTGGTGAACCGCAAAGGACCCAAAAACGCCCCACATCGGTCCAAACAAGCTGGAAACCAAGCTACCCTAAGACTCCGCCTTCCGTCGCTCCCGATCAAAACCTTGTGCTTTACCAGTTCTCGCGTTTTTTGAGGGCTTTCATTACCGAAGATATTGAGGTTATGAAAAAAGTATTGGATTCTTCTGTCTACATAGATGCAATCGATGACTGGGTATCCGAAAAGGAAATAGAGGGATATCTAACGACCATATTTGACGCGTATCCTATTGACAAAATGCCTCCCAGTGATCTTATCCGTTTAGAAACCATTGAAATCTCGAAACTTTCGGACTATCTCTGGAAAGGTTCTGTGGAGATTACAGATGTACCGGAAATAGGACTTAATGAGTCAATTAACGTAGACTCATTAAGGCAAGAATTCTTCTTTCGTCCCGACGCCTCAAGCTGGTTGATCTTTGCAGCCGGGGCGCTGCCGGAGAAAAGTGAGGTAGTGCTCTTTCCTGAACGGTATATCGGAGACGCCTTTCTCTCCTGTCTAGACCATTTTCTTCACAAACGTCCGGGCAAGGCCGCCGGATACTTTACCGATCCCTTCCACAATGTCCCTCTCGGCGCCTACGTAAGCAGAGAGGAACTGGCCATGACATTTCTCGGCTACTATGAAGAGTACGATGTTACTGCTCTAGGAGATGTAAGTGTTTCCATGGAAATTGACCCAGCTGAAGACTACAGCCACCCTTCAGGGAGGATATTTAAGGTGTATGTTACCTTGAAGGGCGACACAGATGAGGACAGTATACCCTTTTGGAAATCCTTTAGAGGTTACTACTTTGTTTTTGACGAAAAAGAGACGGCCTGGAACATAGCCGCAGTTTTCTAAATCGCGTAACGTATCCGCAGGAGGGGGGAAGATAACTCGCGAAAAGGGCATGAAAGAGGGTCACCCTGGAACAGTCGGCACATAGACTGAACCTCCTAGGGAATACGGTACATATATTCTTCTCTTTATCTAGAAAACGGCAAGGGATATTAAAATCAATGTACATTCTTCCACGATGGTCCCACTTTTTTTCATAACAACAGATACCACATCTATTACAGTAGCTGTCCCACCTCTTCCTTTTCCTCCAACGACGACGACGGAGAAAACGTTGAATCCCGGCAATTCCGGTTCGTTTGAATTTCATCCTTCTTAGATAGAGCGCGCCCTTAGAATTCCAGAGGCGCGAAGTAGCCTGCCTCATCCCTCCCGCTTCGGTTGAAAAGCGCTGCTTCAGCCTCTATCTCCAGATACCTCCGCCCAAAATCCGTTTCCCTTCCGGAGACATACTGGAAGAGGTAGAGTCCTGAAGGTTGGTCCAAAATTCCCTCCACCAATGGAGAAATTCCTTTAGGATTGTAGAGATAGTACGCAGCCCCGCCGGTCTTCCTGCAGAGGTATTCGAGTTCGTCGTCAATTTCCCCTGCAGTTAGGGTGACACAGTAAAATGTTATTCCGTTGTTCTTCAAATACTCAGCAGTTTCCAAAAGTCCATAGGTAGTAAATCCTGTATCTCCCAAGGTCCCGGGGGTAACGAATACTACAGCCCTCTTGTTCTTTATGGGAACAAGCTCCGTAGCGGCAAACCTAAGTCCGCGATCGAAGGACCAGTCGGGGGAGAGCCCTGTCTCGTTTACCGACGCGATCTTTTCCGATGCAGCCCCCGAAACTGAGGATTCCTTTACTGGATTCTCTCCAGCAGACACCACCCGAGAAAGAAGGCCCTCCCCGCCGCTTTCAATGATAGAAGCAACCGCTTCTCTTCCGTCTAAGATATATCGAGCCATCCGCGGGGATTTATCTAAGAGGATTGTAATGTCCGCTGTATTTGATGCTCCCACTGCTCCTAAAAACTCGTATTCTTCAACTGATTGACCAAACTCCGTAAGCCTGAAATTGACACTTCGCAAACCAGTAATGGGAGATCCGAAGCGATCTTTCACATTCACCGCCGCCTTGATAAGGGGAAAGTCCTCTGATAGTACACTGTCGATTTGAACGGAAAAGCCCGAATACATATCTGAAACCCCGGTGAGGATGCTTACACTATTATTATTAAAGTTACTCACAATTAATTCACCATTATCGTGGAGCTCCGCTTTCATTATCTTCGAATCCCCTTCTCCAGAGCTATAGAGAGTGGTTACCACCTCCTTCCTCGGGTCGAAAGAGACTACCCGGTCCGTATCCGCCACTAGAAGCATTCCTTCCGCGTACATGGCCAGACCCTCAGGTCCGTGGAACATTCCCTCCCCCAGAGTGTCCAGATAGTTTCCGCTTTCATCAAAAACCTGAATATGTTTCCGCAAAGAATCCGCAACGTAGACCCTATTATTCAACACGAGTACACCGCTGGGCCCCAAAAATTGCTCGCTCCCCGGCCTGCCTCTGAAGCTGAGGATGAAGTTGCCCTCATCGTCGTACTTGCAGACCCTTCTATTACCCCAATCGGTAACATAGAGGTATCCACTATCATCCAGGGCGAGGTACTGCGGTCCCAGGAGTTTTCCATCTCCGGTCCCGGTCCCGCCGATGTGAAAGCGCACAAATCCATTAGCGTCCGTTACCGCTACCCTGTCTCCTTCAAATTCGCTTATATAGTAACGGTCGCCCTCTGTCTTACGCACATCGAAGGGATGATCGAACCCGTCGAACCCGCCGCGGAATCTCCGTTGTATACCGCCGTTTACATCCATCTGGAGGACCTCATTAGAACCGAAGGCGGCCACATAGGTGAATCCATCTCCCCCCAAAGAGAGAGAAGCAGGACGCCTGAAGAGAGTGATCTCACCCTCGATACCGGTAATTCCATGGGCCTTTATGTAACGTTTTTCCTTCCCGGTAACCTCATCCACCAGACCTCTTCTGGCTTCCAGGATCTCCACACGATTCTGAATAACCCCCGTCGCTCGTCCCTCTTCTATCAGTCCTTTCCAGAGGGTAAGAGCAGGTTCCACAAACCCTGACCTGAAATATGCCCTCCCCAACCATTCCCGAGTCAGAGGATTATCCGGTTTGAGGGAAAGAGATTTTTCAAAGGAGAGGACCGCCTTGTTGAATAGTCCACTGTGGAAGGCATCCACCCCCCAACGGAATTCCTCATCTGCCTTAACAGCGTCCATATCTATTTCTTGGGCGTAGGACAATTGTATTGAGAAAAAAGAAATTGAAATAAGCGTACAAATGAAAAGAAGAAATCCACGACCGCGCATAGCACCTACTGAGCTAAAAGTATATACACATTACGCCAAAATATCTACCTCATGTTTTTCGATAGGAAGAGATATTTCCCCTCGAATTCCGAGATAGAGTATGGCTTTAATGTCCCTACTTTCGATCAGTGTGGATTGAGTTTTTTGAGGATGATGTTGAATGTACTGTTCTTGACCGATAACCGGTATTTCCACATTCATAGCCTAGTCTCCATTTCACATTATCGGCTATAGAGAGTAGAAATATTAATCCTTTTTTTCTAGCACCTCTTTCAGATGAGAGGCAATCACTTTATGTCCGTTTGCCAAATTAAGGGCTTTCCTTAGATATCCTCGGGCTTCCTCGAAACGTTTATTTTTGTAGAAAGCCCATCCTAAAGAATCGAGATAAGCCGGATTATTCGGTTTTTTATCCACGGCCCGTTTACAGAGCTCCAGAGACTTAGGAGGATTCATTTCTTCCTCTGCCATAATATAGCCAATAGAGTTGAGGGCATTGGCATTCCCCATATCCATTTCCAGGGCCTTTTTGAAGTTATTGATTGCTTCTTCCGGCTCACCCTGCTCATAGAGGACATACCCCATTACAGAGTACACCTGAACACTCTCGAATCCGGATTTCATGAGTTCATCCAATTCGAACTTTGCCAGCTGTAATCTTCCGGTAATAGTGTAAATATAGCTTAAGATCAGACGACTTTGATAGATAAGTAGTATGTTTGGCGCGTTTGTTACCACCTGTTCAAGGTAAAGCAGGGCCTCATCCCAACGCTCCAACTTAGTGTAACAGAGACCAAGGTAATAACTAAGCTCAGGGTCCTCAGAGGGGTCTTCATCCAGAGCAAGTAACTCCTCTATGGCCTTTTCGTAGCGTTTCGATTCGTAGAGCTTCTTCCCTCTTTCCTTGCTCACTTTCACGTTCGCCTCCCTCCGCTGTAAAGGCTAGAAATAGACGATTCTTGCGCCCTGGGACGGGTTACACTCCAAAAGCTCGGGAGTAAACCCGAAGATCCGCTCGTATTCAAGCAATTTTTCCTTGTACAGTTCCAGAGAATCTTTACGGATTAGTGTTATGGTACAACCGCCAAAACCGGAGCCGGTCATACGCGCTCCGTACACACCATCCAACTCACAAGCCCGTTTTACCAACCAGTCCAGCTCGGGACATGATACTTCATAATTGTCCCGCAGACTTTCATGGGACCGGTTCAATAGCTTCCCCAGCCCGGGAATGTCTTCGTCACGGAGGGTCATAAGGGTCTCCAACACCCGGTGGTTCTCCTCTACTACGTGGGTGCATATTCTTCGTATGTTTTCCGGAATAGCTCCCATACTATTCGAAAGCTCCTCCGAGGAGTAGTCCCTTAGGGCCGTGCCGGGCTTACTGTTTTTGCTGAGGATATCCACACATTCCCGGCACTCCTTTTTTCTCTGCTTCAGTTCGCTGGTAATGGAGACCTCCGGAACATTAGACACGGTTATAACAATTACTGCCTCCCGAGATTTAAATGCTACCTGTTCGTAGGACATATCTCTAAGGTCCAGAAAGAGAAATGTGTTTTTTGTGGCCACGAAGGACGTAAAATGGTCGCTTATTTCGGTGTCCACTTTTAAGAATTTCCGTTCCGCCTCCAGGGCCAAACTTATGATTTCCATGTCTTTAATACGAAAGTTGTAGAGCTTCCGCAAAGCCAAGGCAGAGGCGGTGGTGAGCGCGGAGGATGAGCCGAGGCCAATGCGCTGGGGGATATCTCCTTGAATGGTAAAATCCATACCCTTGATGGCGCAGTTTCTTTTTAAAAGTCCCTCCAAAATGCCTTTACAGTAATTTGCCCAGCGGTCTTCCCGTTTATATTTCAGGTTGGTTATGGTTGTCCGCTTCCGTTCCTCTAACACAGAATCGTAAAAACGAAGAGAGTTGTCCTTTCTCTTTGAAACAGCAACTCGTATCTTTTTATCCAGAGCAGCTTGAAGCACAAACCCTTCATTGTAGTCGGTGTGCTCGCCCATTATATTTACAATTCCCGGCGCTTCCGCGATTACTTCAGGCTTCACACCGTACTCTTCTCGGTGGAGGGAAACAATATCGTCCATCTACGTCTCCAGGGATATTACCCCGTATAATGGTGTTGTATTAAAGCCGACTGCGGAAACGGTCGAAAATGGCCGTTTCGCAATGGGCGGAGGCCTAAAACTGCCATATTTCATAGATTTCCTTTCAGGGAAGAAGGCAGTTTAAAACCATTGTTTTGACCATAGGTCATTACATTATCTCTTTAATGTACTAACACAGGGGCCTTACCGGAAAGCACTTTATACCCCCGGTCTCAAAAATATGGGGTCCCTTTTCATAAAGATTCTCCCTAGGTCTCCTGCAAAAAGTATAAAAAAAATACAGAATAGTGCAAGCACTTTTATAAAAGAGATTGAAAGAATTTGCTTTTTCCGAAGTGAAGGTACGAGATTACTACTCTTTAATACCGTATTTTCTCTTAAATCGTTCAACCCGTCCGGCTGTGTCAACTAATTTCTGTTTACCGGTATAAAAGGGATGGCAATTGGAACAAATTTCCACTTCCATATCCTTTGCGGTAGAACGTGTTTCAATTACATTGCCGCAGGCGCAGGTAATTTTTGTCAAGGTATATCCCGGATGTATTTCCTTTTTCATATGTTTATCCCTATAAAATCGCTCTATTCTCTTTTCTTTGATTCTCTTTCCTGTTAATTCTCTTCCCTGTCCCTACATATCCGCAGAACCAGAAGTATTCATGGACTGCAGGAAAGCCTTATTATTCTTGGTTTTCTTTATTCTGTCAATAAGCAACTCAATAATCTCCACATCGTCCATGGGGTTGATGACCTTTCTTAAGACCCACATCTTATTCAACTCCTCTTCGGTGAGGAGAAGTTCCTCTTTCCGGGTACCCGAACGTTTAATATTGATTGCCGGGAAGAGCCTCCGGTCTGAAAGCTTACGGTCTAAATTGATTTCCATATTGCCAGTCCCTTTGAACTCTTCGAATATGACCTCGTCCATTCTGCTTCCCGTTTCAATAAGGGCAGTTGCTACAATAGTGAGACTCCCCCCCTCCTCGATGTTTCGAGCTGCTCCAAAAAAACGTTTCGGCTTGTGGAGTGCGTTGGAATCGACCCCTCCGGAGAGGATTTTGCCGGAAGTAGGGACCGTCTGGTTATAAGCACGGGCCAATCGGGTAATAGAATCTAAGAGGATTACCACGTCCTTCTTGTGTTCCACCATCCGTTTTGCCTTCTCAATAACCATTTCCGCTACCTGAACATGGCGAGTCGCTTGTTCGTCAAAAGTCGAGGCTATTACCTCTCCTTTGACATTACGCCGCATGTCCGTTACCTCTTCCGGTCGTTCATCTATAAGAAGAACAATGAGTGAAACCTCGGAATGGTTTGCCGTAATGGCGTTCGCCACCTCCTGTAAGAGAATGGTTTTTCCTGTCCGAGGGGGGCTTACTATAAGACCGCGCTGACCTTTCCCGATAGGACAGAAGAGATTTATCATTCTGGTAGAAATATTACCGTCCCCTGTCTCCATATTAAGCCTCACCTCCGGATACAAGGGTGTGAGATTATCAAAGGGAATCCTCATCTGTGCAGAGGTCGGATCGTCAAAATTGACTTTCTCCACCCTCAGCATGGCAAAGAACCGTTCTCCTTCCTTAGGGGGCCGAATCTGACCATACACAGTGTCTCCGGTCTTCAAATTGAAAAGCCGAATCTGGGAAGGAGAGATGTAGATATCATCTGAACCCGGAAGATAACTATTCTGGGGGGACCGCAAAAATCCGTAGCCGTCGGGAAGGATCTCCAGAGAACCATAGGCATAAATGACACCGTTGTTTTTAGTATGGATCTTCAAAATCTGGAAGATAAGGTCCTGTTTTTTCAGAGAAATCAGTTCCTCAGCACTTTTTCCCATTTTTTCCGCAAGCTCCCTCAGCTCAGGAATCTGCTCTCTGGTAAGCTCATTAATGCTCATCTTATTATTGGGATCTTCCTGGGTATTACGCCTTTTACGGGAATTTCTCGAAGACCTTTTTCCGTTGCCGTTGTTCGAAGAAGTAGAAGTATTAGAGGAGGTCCCTTCATTTTTCTCATCTTTTCCCATCGCCTTCTCCTCCTCTTTGTCGTCCTTGTTCTCTTTCTCTTCTTTTTCGTTAACCCCTTCTTCTGCGGGTTCCTTTATAAGTTCTACCCTGATTTTCTTTTTTCTTCCTTTTTTTACCGGTTTTTCAGGGTACTGCGCCTTCTCCCCTTCTTGGATCCGGGCCCCATCTTGCCGATCTTCTCCCCTTACTTCCGGAGATTCTTCCATTCCGGTATCCTCCTGTATTCCTGCATTTCTCTCTTTTTTTTCTGTGCTGTTGTCCATATGTGGAAAATCGAGTTCCTCCTGGACTGTTTCATCAGGATTTCTTCGCTTCTTTCGAATAATCGCCATTCATGTAACTCCGATATATGTAAATTTGCTTGTACAAACTGTTCCCTGTTTGATATGTGCCCTTAGAAAAGTCGCGGATTTGATTTTATTAATGTTGTTCGAATGCAGCACAATAACTATATGTCCTTTATTATCAGCTGTCAAGAGTTCCACAGCAATTCTACATAGAATCGCTTTCTTTAAGCATTGACGGCTTAAGGATGTACCAATAGCAGTAGAGTAGCCCGGCAATGACTGTTTTTCTTCTTACCTCTTTCCGATCTCCGGAAAAAAGGAAATGAAATCCCTGAAAATCTCTCTCTCTGCCCGCTACACCGATCCACACTGTTCCTCTCGGTTTTCTTGCGGAGCCTCCTCCCGGACCGGCTATCCCTGAAACACCGAGAGCAACATCTGCTCCGGAAACGTCTATGGCCCCTTTTACCATGGCACGTACACATTCCAAGGACACTGCGCCATGCTTTTCAATGATTTCCCGGGGTACTTTTACTATTTTCGTCTTTGCGGCCTCCGAGTAGGTAACCAGAGAACCCCAAAACACCTCCGAACTACCGGCAGCAGAGGTTATCCGCTTACCCAAAGCACCCCCGGTACAAGATTCAGCACAAACTATTGAATAGCGGAAGTCCCTTAACGCTTGAAAGAGCAAATCCCGGGCTGATATATCCCCGGATACAACATTTGGACCTCCGAAATGTTCCCTTAATTCGTCCAGCAACGTCGAGGGTGTTTGTTCCTCTTTAGACCCTTTCCCAACGGCCTCTAGACAAATATAATACTTATTCACCCGAAGGGAAAACTCCAATTCGCCTCTTTTGAGCTTCCCGGGACCTCGGATAAACCCTTTCACCTCAGCCGGAGATTGCAAATAGAGAGAAAAATGGTGTTTCACTGTTCAGCACGTATTATCATTCTCAATTCAGCTGCTTCCAAAAAGTAGGTAATTTTAAAGAGCCTCAATGTATAGAACATTACAGAGTTTCCACTGCATTTTTGATTCGTTCCCGGGGCGAAGAAAAAATATTTATGTCCTCCGCCTCTTTTATCATTTCGCATTTTCCCTCGAAAAGCACTCCATCGGCAATTCGGAGTTTTGAAGTACGCACATTTCCAAAGACCTGTCCGGTGGCGAGCATCTCCAGCTTTTCTGTGGCTTCCACATTCCCATGGATAATTCCACCAATAACGATAGACCCTACCTTTATATCCGCCTTAACTACAGCCCCCTCCTCCACATATAAAAAGCCGTTAGATTGAATGTCTCCTTCAAATCTACCGTCTATTTTAAGGGATTCGGTAAATCTCATGGAACCTTTAAACATTGTTTCTTTTCCTAGGGTAGTAGCTACTTTAATTTTTGTCTTGTTTTCTAGATTTTTTGCCATTTTATCTACATTTTTTGCACTATTTATAGTATACGCTGCCCCTTGGTTCCGTCAAAGGCAGATAAAAGAGGATACTTCCCCTGTTATTTAGATGTCATTACAAAGACCCCGTCCCAATCTTCCGGCGGCGGGTTCTCTATGTACATGTTGCACCGTTCAAAATATACCTCGGAAGGACCGTCTTCGGGATCGACCTTAAGGGCCTGGGCAAAATACTTTTTGGCTTCTTCAAACTGCATCAGTTTATATTTCTTTCTTCCCTCGGCAAACCACTTAAGAGTTTCCTTTTTTTGCTCTGTAACCATTGTTTTACCCCTTACAGTCGGAATGTTCATTCAAGGCTTCGAATTTTTTTTGAAATTTCTCTTCTAATTCTTCCAGAAGGACCTGATACTGCTTCTCTTTTTCATCCTTATTCTGTAGTTCGGCAATCTCATCCTCTAGGGCCCCTAAACCTGTTAACACCTCTTCACATTCCTGAATAACAAAAACCGAGAACTCCTCCACCTTTTTCGGGTCCTTAGCCTCCACTACCTTCGCCTGCTCAATCAGGGCTTCCACCGGCTGCTTCAGATGCCGCGTAAAATACATAAGCGAATTATTAAGAGATTCAGCAATTGCAATACGTCGTTCCCGCTGAAGGACCTGGTTATAGAGCTCCTGATTTCGAAGGACCGCCCGGATCCTTGCAAGCACCTCAGAAAAGTTGAAAGGCTTTGTTATATAATCCTCCACGCCGAGGTCAAATCCCTCCACTTTATCTTTCACATCGTCCATGGCGGAAAACATGATAATGGGAACATTTCGGTATTCTTTATATCCTTCGTGGTTCTTCAGGATCCTGGTAACTTCCCACCCGGAGAGTTTGGGCATGATATTGTCCAAAATAATGAGATCCGGCCTATGGAGCTGGACCTTCTCCAAGGCCTCTTCCCCGTCCTCCGCCATTTCAACCTGAAACCCTAGTTTTGTGAGCATTACATCAAAAAAATCAAGGTTTATGGGCTCATCATCTACAATAAGAATAGTTGTTTTACTGTCCATTTCCGTCCCCATGTGCTTATTTTCCTATACATCCGACTTCTTGTCAATTCAGCATATAGCAGTAGGTACATTATTCTACTTTCCTAATTGCAAACTTGTTATTTACGGACCAACGGATAATACCAAAAAGGAGAAGTCCCAGGGCGATAAAGAGGGCCGCTGCTCCAAAATAATCTCCGAAGCGAGTATACAAGGTGTCCTCCTCTGTATAGATGGGAACATCTCCCACCAGATACCCCTCAGTAAAGGTTGGGAGTCGGTAGAGGATTTTTCCGTTAGGAGAGATAATACAAGTCAAACCACCGTTCGTGGACCTAACAACAGAGCGCTTATTCTCCGTGGCCCGAAACACAGACATTGCCATGTGCTGCATCATGGAAGCAGTGGAATAGGACCAAGAATCGTTAGTAAGATTTACTATTACCTCCGCGCCCCGACGGACAAATTTCCGAGAAAGGTAGCCAAAGGTATCTTCAAAGCAAATAGGTGTAGAGAATTTAATTCCGGCCGCCTCAAAAACGGTATATTCCGAACCCTTTTCCCAGAAATGGGTATCTGTTGCCCTCAAGGCGTTATAAATACCGGGGAGAATGTCCTGATAGGGGAAGTTCTCGGTGAAGGGTACAAGATGGATCTTCCAATATTTCTCCACAAACCCTCCATCGTAGAGAAAAACGGCATTGTAATCTATTCGTTCATCTCCTCCAATTCGCCGCTGTTGACCATCGTCGTTTCCCAGAACGTATGGGACCGGTTGCTCCGATAGAAACTCCTTTAAACTGAGTACCAAGTCGTACATCTCTCTGTTGTATCGGTGTTTAGAATGATACTCGATAGAGGGAACAAAGGCGGTTTCCGACCACACCACCATGTCCGGATTCTCTTTCATGGCCTGGCTGCTCAATTCAGTTAAAAGATTGAGCGAGGCTTCATAATCGCTCTTCCAGGGGTCCACATTGTGTTGAATAAGCGCCATTTTGCGGGTTTCTACCCCTTCCAGGTCGGCCTTTGAGGCAATTCCGTAGCCTAAAACCCCGATAAAAACCACCCCGTATAGTATCCATTCCGCCCGATGCCTCTTTAGAAACTCCCCCAAACCGGAAACGCCTTTCTTGAAGTATCCCGCCTTCCAGGCGTATCCAAGAAAAAAAGAGGGATAAAGGGTAATAAGACTAACCCCCCAGATCCCGGTCAAAGTGGAGAATCTAACCAGGGGAAGAAAGAGGTACTGGGAGTACCCAATGATGCCGTATGAGTATCCAAGAAATCCTCGAGTTTTAAGGTATTCATACCCCAACCAGATAACGCACTGAACAATATATCCCCAGCGGGGAAACAGGGTATCCGCCAGTTTGAAGACGGGAAAGAGAAGGAGAAAATAAAAAGCGTATATCACGGGGACGATAAAAATAGCCAGGGGATGGAATTTTAAAAGCCAGAAGTTAAAGAGACTATATGAAAAAAGACCGTAGAGAAACCCATAGATACACACCCGCACCCAACCGGACCGGTGTATAAGGGGGACCAGGGGGATGAAACAGATAAACCCCAGCGGGAAAAAACCCCAAGAGGAAAGATAATTGGGAAATGCCAGAGAAAAGAGGAGAGCGGCAGAGATAAGAAGGGCTAATTCAATCAGCACACCTCGGAGAAAAATCCCTTTTTTCGGATTTTTAAGAGGCGTTACCGTCTTTTTCATATCTGACCCTATTGAGAAGGTTCGCGAACAGACCAGACGAGGTTCTTCAAATCCCGACCCGGTCTGAAAGCGGCAACACCATGAGTATTCACAGGTAGTATTTCGCCGGTTTTTGGGTTCCGGGCCCGTTTCCTTCCCTTGCGGGTGCGCACTTCAAAGGTCCCAAAGCCCCTAAGTTCAATAATCTTGTCCTGGGTTAATGCTCCTACTACCTCATTAAAAAAACAATCTAGCACACTGTGAATATCTTTACGGGAAATCTTCGTCTGAGAATCCATGTTCTCGTAAATATGTTCAATTATCTTCGCTTTGGTGAGTTTATCCTTGCTCACTAAACTCCCCTTTAAAAAAGTTCTACCCCACAATGAGGCCTTTCCCTTTGTAATGCTGCAAGAACCTCGGCCAATAGTAAGTGCAAGCTATTTAATAGGCTTTAGGCTTTTTAACCCTCTATATGATTGAGTTTTTTTTGCAGTCTCGATTTCTTTCGGGCCGCAAAATTTTTATGGATTACACCTTTACCAGCTGCCTTATCTAAAAGGCCGGAGACTATCTTATACTGGGTAGAGGCAGCTTCCGCATTTTTATTGTGCACCTCTTCCAGGTATCTGCGAATTTCCGTACGAAGGCTGCTCTTTATTTTTCGATTCCTTAACCGATGTTTTTCGTTCTGCCGCATTCGTTTAGCGGCATTGACACTTGTGGGCAATGAAATACCTCCCCTGTAACATTATGAAGCATGACGTTATCAAATAATTCTTTATCTGTCAATACCTTATTCGATTATTCAATTTTTAGCTATTGCCTTCCCATACCCAATCTATTACGCTTGAAACTATGAAGAAACCGATACAGAACACTGCTATTATTATTTTAGGAGCATCAGGAGACCTTACCGAAAAAAAACTCATCCCCGCCTTACACACCCTTTATAAAAAGGGCGAAATAGATGACACCGTCGCTATTATAGGCTCAGGCCGAAGTGATTTCAGTACGGAGGAATTTCGCAGCAAGTTCAGTATTGGAAAGGATTTTAAGGCCTTTCTCCACTATCATCGATACATCCAAGGCCTAAGAAAATTCGTTACGACTCTTGGAAATTTTGATCGTTTTATATTCTTTTTCGCCCTTCCCCCCTCGGTCTATGCCGGGGTAACGAAAGAAATCTACAATGAGGGATTTCGTGAAGATTCGAACCTTATTATTGAAAAACCCTTTGGTAGAGACTATGAATCTGCCCGGGAACTAAACAAAACCCTCCTCACCTACTATGATGAAAGTCAACTCTACCGGATAGACCACTATTTAGCGAAAGAGGCTGTCCAAAATATTTTGGTGTTTCGCTTCGGCAACCTTATGTTTCACCCTGTTTGGAATAGTAACTACATAGAATCCATCCAGATTAATGGTTTTGAAGATGAGGGAGTGGGAAAGAGGAGTCAATATTTTGATAAAACAGGAATAATACGGGACATGGTGCAAAACCATCTTCTTCAGATGTTAGCTTTGGTTACTATGGACCCTCCAGTCAGTTTGGAAGCAGAGGATATTAGGGTGCAGAAAAAAAACCTTCTGAGAGCAGTGGAACTCCACTCTTCCACGCGGCTCCAATACGAGGGATACCGGGACACTGAAGGGGTGGACCCGGAATCTAATACCGAAACCTACGCTGAACTAAAACTCTACATTAATAACTACACTTGGTCGGGAATGCCCGTGTACATAAGGACAGGGAAAGCCCTTCCAAGAAAGGGGACGGAAATAGGGATACGCTTTAAGAAAATTCCACGAATTCTCTTTAATAAGGAAGACAAGCTAAATCCCAACATCATCCTCTTCAGAATTCAACCGGCAGAAGGAATCATTGTTGATCTATCTTCTAAAATTCCTGGAAGTGATATGGGCATTACCACTACACAGATGAATTTCTGTTACCGCAGCTCCTTTCAAGAAGAAATTCCAGAGGCTTACCAAAAACTCCTCCTTGACGCGCTTCGGGGAGACCAAACCCTTTTCGTAAGCTCGGAAGAAACGGAACTTGCCTGGAAAAAAATCGCCCCGGCACTGGATACAGCGGACTGCGGGACCTATCCCCAAGGGAGCGTCCCGGACTCCTGCCTCAACGTTGATTGGATAGATTTTGATAATTACCAGGCATCCTGTTCTTAGAATTGCCTTAAGTAGCATGAAGAGGCATGGAGAAACTACTTAGGTCTCCAAGTCTTGCTGCGCATATATAAAAACGTACGTTTTTATATATGCGCTTTCTTGACTTACAAGAGAGACTTCGGATATGCTTTATCTATAAGAGCTTACTATGGTCGATAGATTTCTTTCTTTCATTAAAAAAAACCTTCATTTTCGACCATTCTTGAAAAGATGGTTCCTCTTTCAGGGAAAACATCTGCACACGAACATTCAAGCCGCTTTTCTCCGCCTGAAACTCCTCGTAACAGAGGCTCGAAGAAAAATATCCCTCTTCTGGAAAAGGGCCGCGGGCAGGAAACCCATACTCCCATGGCGGACTATTTTTAACACGGTTGCGCAGCTTGCAATAGCTTTACAATCGATAAAGCCTATAGGCAATAGGTTGAGACAGAAAAGGGGGTATCTCTTTTTCTTTATTACCTTTACTCTGCACATTCTCCTCAGTCTGGTTTTTCTTTCGGCTCTTAGCTCTATCGTTATCAAACCGGAACCGAAAAAACCGCAGACTCTGCAAGTGGTGGATGTGTCCTTCCAAGAAAAAACCCTCTGCACCCTGCCTTCCCAAGAGGTTTTTCACCTCCTTATCGATGAATTGGATAAAGATATCCCCTGGCTGCAAAACACCGGAACCCTCCAATCCGCGGTAACCCTTTATGAGCGGGAAATTATCTCAGAACGATTTCCCTTCAATCTGGAGGCGGCAAAAGAGGCCCTAAGGATACATTTAGGCGGCTACGGGTGGGGATTTCAAATCTGTAATGAAGTACGGCCTTTAATCTCCCTCTCCTCTCTGGAAGAGGCGGAGAAGGTAATCGATGCCATTGCTGAAACCTACCTGCCTGAGGAGAAAGAAGGGACCATTATTCTTTCAGTGTCCCACTCTTTCAAAGAAGAACCTAAGATTGTTCCGGGACTTACCGCCGCGGATAATATTCTCAGTGTTGAGGAGGCGTTATTCTACCTTCTAAAGGGGACCAGGGAAGAGAAGACCTACACCGTCCAAACCGGAGAAACAATATGGGGTATCTCCAGAAAATACGAGATGTCCATGGCAGAGATGATAAAAGCCAATCCAGATATTGATCCTGACTATATCTACCCCGGAGACGTATTAAATCTCATTGTCCCAAAACCCTTTTTTACACTCCAGGCAACCTACAACCGGGAGTATAAACGCTACATCCCATTTAAAACCATAATACAATTCGATGAAGACCTCTATCGGACAGAATACATTGTTGAGACTTCAGGAAAGCACGGAAGTGAAAAAGTGGTTGAACGGGTAAGAACGGAAAATGGCAGAATTTTGGATGAGGAAATACTAGAAACGAGCCTATTAGAAACGCCTCGTACAGCAGTAGTTACCCGGGGTACCCACCGGACCCCCGATGATATCCTTATTTCCTCCCAAATCCTTCCACCGGATATAGGGATTATTACTTCCCTCTTCGGTCCAAGATGGGGGCGCTTTCACAATGGAATTGATATTGGCATACCCATTGGCACTCCTGTGCATGCCTATGAAGCGGGTACAGTAATCTTCTCAGGGTATAGCAATAGACTGGGCAAGATGGTAATTATCGAACATGAGAATAATCTTCTTACCAGATACGGTCACTTTAGCAAGCACCTTGTTTCCCTTGGGGACTGGGTAGAAAAGGGAGAACCCATCGGCCTTTCGGGAAACACCGGTTACAGCACCGGACCACATGTACATTTCGAAATCCACGAAGATAGTATGTTAAGAGATCCCCTCGTTTTTATAAAATCCAGGACACAGCCGGGAGGACCGGTCCTTGCCTCCGAAGAGGCGGACAAGCTGGAGCGGGATATGGCCACAGGCGGTTCCCGCTAACATTTTAGAAAAACCAATTTTACGCTGCACCGACTCCGCTGCGGCCTCCGCCTTGACGCAGCCTCCGTTAATACTTGACCTTAGACACCTGAGGTGATATACATCGGTGTGAATAGTTTTATTGATTCTCCCGGACACCACTGCGGAGTAGTTGGAATATACTCGAAGGAACCTAGAGACCTTCCGGAGCACCTCTTCTACAGCCTCTTTGCTCTGCAGCATCGTGGTCAGGAGAGCGCCGGAATAGCCTATCTAAAGGAAAACACCCTGGTCGCCTATAAAGACCTTGGTATGGTGTCCTCGGTTTTATCAAGATACCTCAAGGACAGTCACTCCACTACTGTTGGGATAGGACATGTCAGATACTCCACTCGGGGGGGGAATAAACTAGAAAACGCCCAACCTATTGTGGTTTCCTGTAACAAAGGAAACCTCGCCCTTGCCCATAACGGTAACATTTCCAACACGGAAATCCTAAAGCAGGAGCTCTTTGAGGAGGGGTCGATCTTTCAGACCACCTCGGATACCGAACTCATTCTTCATATGATATCACGGTCAAATCAAACAGACTTCTACAGCGCCCTTGTCAATACACTAAAACGGCTCGAGGGCGCCTATAGTATGGTTATGGCCCATGGTCCCGACCTTCTCGTTATGAGAGACCCCTGGGGATTTCGCCCCCTCTATATCGGAGAGAAGGATGGGATGGTCATGGCTGCTTCTGAAACCTGCGCCTTAGACATCCTCCAAACCGACACCTACCGAGAGGTTGAAGCAGGGGAGATAATCCGCATTAATAGGGAAGGGATGAAGTCCGACCGATTACCTCCTCCGGTATCCGCGAAGAGAAAGAGCCAATGTGTCTTTGAACTCATCTACTTCGCCAGACCCGATTCAAAGGTTTTTAACACTTCTGTTCACCTTATGAGAAAGAAAATAGGTGCCGCCTTAGCGGATTGCGATTCTTTTGACGGCGATGTAGTTGTCCCTGTACCCGATTCCGGAAATATCGCGGCCTTAGGGTATGCCGAGCGTTCGGGGATCCCCTTCGATATGAGCCTTACCCGAAACCACTATGCCGGGCGTTCTTTCATCCTTCCTACCACCGCCCAAAGGGAATTGGCAGTTCGGATGAAACTCCATCCGGTTAAGGAGGCCATTCGGGGAAAGCGGGTAATCCTGGTAGACGATTCCCTCGTTCGGGGCACCACCAGCCGTATCTTAGTCCGTTTAATAAAAGAAGCCGGAGCTAAGGAGGTACACCTCCGGTTGTCCTCCCCGGAAATTACCAATCCCTGTTACTACGGAATAGATATTCCCACTCGGGAGGAACTTATATCTAACAGAATGTCCCCGGACGAGATTGCCCGCTTTATTGGGGCAGATTCGGTGAAATTCATCCCCCTTAAAAAACTGAAGGAATGCGTTGCACATCCGCATGATTACTGTTTTGCCTGTTTCAGCGGAGACTATCCGGTGGACCCCAAAAAGATAGAGAAGTAACGAGAAGCTCAATTAACAAGAAGCTTAAAACGGGGATGAGAAGAAGTAAAAGGAGCTCTTTATGGCAAAATCATACCGAGAAGCAGGTGTTGACATAGAAAAAGGAGACCGGTTTGCCCGTTTTATAGGTTCTCTTCCGTCAAAATGGGTCTCCTCCGGTTTGGGAGGCTTCGCCGGCGGTGTAGAACTCCCCCTCTCCCGGTACAGCGAACCGGTCCTCCTCTCCACTACGGACGGAGTGGGTACAAAGGTGCTCTTGGCCAAAGAAATGGAGACCTACAATACCTTAGGAATAGATTTGGTGGCCATGTGCGTAAACGATCTTCTGGTATGCAACTGCTCTCCCATATCCTTTTTAGACTATCTCGCCTGCGGCAGCCTTAGAGAGAAGGTCCTCCAAGATCTGGTAAAAGGAATTGTGGAAGGATGTGAAATTGCCCAATGCACTTTAACAGGCGGTGAAACCGCGGAAATGCCCGATGTATACAGCGAGGAAGATTTCGACCTTGCCGGATTCTGTGTGGGCATTGCGGAAAAGGGAGAAATTCTGCCTAAAAAAGAAGCTATTGCAGCGGGAGATCCCATTTTAGGAATTCCTTCTTCAGGTATCCACTCCAACGGGCTCTCCCTTGCCCGCAAGGCGATTCCAAAGGAGGAGAAAGACCTCCGCAGAAAACTCCTTACACCAACAAGGATTTACTACCGTGAGTGGAAGACCCTCTTCCAACATGGCTGGGTCCGCGGAGCGGCCCATATTACCGGCGGCGGGTTATTCGGAAATGTCCATCGTCTCCTGTCGAAGGAGCATAGCGCTTCCTTTACGTGGGATTGGGAACTCCCCTCTATTTTCAAGGCTATACGTGACCTGGGAGGAATCGAAGAAGAGGAGATGCGCCGAGTTTTTAATATGGGAATCGGCTTGGCCCTAATAACAAAAGAGGAAGACAAACACTCCCTCTTTACAGTGGCGGAAGAAGAGGGGATCCGTCTTTTCCAGATCGGGAGGGTTGAAAATCGTTCTACAGAAACACGGGCAAAAGGAGAATGAGAATGGCAGAATGCGCCGTATTCGCCTCGGGCCGAGGAAGCAACTTTCAACGGATCGCCGAGACAGTTCAGGGGAGGCCCCACCACATTTGCTGCCTTATCTGTAATGATGAGAGGGCCCCTGTACTCGAACGGGCGAGAGAGTTTGCCATTCCGGCATACTATGTTTCGTATAGGGGCCGTCAAAGAGAAGAGGCGGAGGAGGAAATCCTCTCTATACTTCAAAAGTATTCTCCTCAGCTCATCGTCCTTGCCGGTTTTATGAAACTACTCACTCCCCATTTCCTAAAAGCATATCCGGGGAAAATTATCAATATTCATCCCTCTCTTCTCCCCCGATTCCCGGGAAAAAGGGGAATTGAGAAAAGTTATGCTTCGGAAGATCGGGAATTAGGAATTACTATTCACTATGTAGACTCAGGGCTCGACACAGGTCCTATCATCCTCCAGAAGAGTTTTGAGCGGAGAGGAGAGGAACCCCTGGAAGAGATCGAAGAGATGATTCATCGTCTTGAACATACCTACTACCCTAAGGTTATAATGGATATACTTGATTCCATTGGAGAGGAGGAGTAGTGGTACATCATCTATTTTCAAAAATCATTTTGAAAGGACCTCACATGTCTCTCATGTTTTACATGTCTATAGGAGGGGAAGTTTGAAAGTACTTGTAATAGGCTCCGGCGGAAGGGAGCACACTATTGCGTGGAAATTCACTAAAAGTAAGCGCCTATCTGGTTTATTCATAGCCCCGGGAAACGCCGGAACCGCAGCAATAGGAGAAAACAATCCAGACCTGGACATACACAATCCTGAAGAGGTTATTCGTTACTGTCGAGAAAAACAGGTAAACTTCGCTTTCATTGGTCCGGAAGATCCCTTAGCGGAAGGTTTGGCAGACGCACTTCGGGAAGAAGGAATTTCTACGGTAGGTCCGCACAGAGAGGCGGCCCAACTGGAATCAAGTAAGGCTTTCTCAAAGGATTTTATGAAATCTTACAATATCCCTACCGCGGCCTCGAAGGAATTCAGCGATTTTGGAACCTTTTCGGAATATCTCTCTTCTCAAAAAAACCAGGTGGTCCTAAAAAAGAGCGGCCTTGCCGCGGGAAAAGGAGTACTGGAAAGCAGTGACAGAGAGGTCCAACTTGAATTCGGAAAGAAGGTACTAAAAAATGACACCCTTCTGGTAGAGGAGCGGCTAAGGGGTTGGGAAATATCCATATTTGCACTTACTGACGGTAAAAACTTCTCCCTTCTTCCCCCCAGCGCGGACTTCAAAAAGGCCGAAGAAGGAGATAAGGGTCTTAATACGGGGGGAATGGGTGCCATATGTCCGGTACCAGCGGTGAACTCGCCCCTAATGGAACAGATCCTTAAAGAAATCATTACCCCTACCTTTAAGGGGGTACAAGATGCCGGATTACAGTACGCCGGTATCCTCTATTTTGGATTAATGATAACTCCGGAGGGTCCGAAAGTTTTGGAATACAATGTACGCCTTGGTGATCCCGAAACCCAGGTAGTTCTTCCTCTCCTAAAATCAGATATCGGAGACATTGTCGACGCTATGGTACATGGGAATTTGGATAATATACCGATCCGCATTTCCGATGACGCCGCTCTGGGAGTGGTTGTTGCCAGTGCCGGATATCCGGGCAAGTACAAAAAGGGAGTAACGGTAACAAAAATTCCCGATCAAAAGGAGGCAAACAGCCTGGTATTTCACGCTTCTACTCAGATAGACGCCCGGGGAAGGGTCCTCACTGGGGGCGGACGCTGTTTTACCGCTGTGGGGCTTTCTCCGGACATTCTCGAAGCACAAGCCAGGGCTTACAAAACGGCGGAGGACATAACTTTTAACGGAGCCTGGTTTCGACGAGATATTGGAAATAAATTCTTTGCTGATGAGGAGTAACACACAGGGCCTTTGACAAGCATGGGAATTGCTCTAAACAGGGGGATAATTCGGTCCACTTTGCAAAATGGATTATTACATAATCTGAAGGCTCCTATACTAGATCCACTTTTTTTTCGCCATCTACACACTCTTCCTTACGAGATAATGCCCTGCTGCCTTCGAATTTCATATACAAGGATTCCCGCGGCTACGGAAACATTAAAAGAGTCTACCGGTCCTTCCCGCTGAGAGGGAATTGAAACAAGGCCATCGCAGGTGGAGCGAATAAGCTTCCCAAGCCCTCTTCCCTCTCCCCCTAGGACCAAAGCAACCTTCCCCCCTAGATCCAGTGTATGAAGGTATGTTCCGTCCATATCGGCCCCAAAGGCCCAGTAGCCTCTGTCTTTGCACTTCTTTAAGACTCGCGCCATATTCACCACTGTGAAGAGGGAAATCCATCCTATAGCGCCGGAGGAAGTCTTTCCAAGCACCTCCGATTCACCGGCGCTCCTGCGATCGGGTATAACAACACAATCCACATCGAAGAGATGGAAGGTCCTTATACAGGCCCCCAGGTTACCCGGATCGGTAATACCGTCCAGAAAGACGATGAGAGAATTCTCTCCTCCAAGCCTATCTAGGAAAGAGAGTAATTCCTTCTCACCTCCCCGCACATGCTCCTTTTTAGGCCCCTCAAGTTGCAGCACTACACCCTGAGAACCGGGGTGGGTTTCATCCAGCTCTTTACGATTTGTCCGCACAATTCGGATTCCTTTCTCACTCGCCTTTTCTAAGACGGTTGCGACCCGTTTGTCCGATCTACTGATGTAGAGAGTACCTTTTACCCCTTTCTTTCTTACATACGCCTCTACAGCATTGCATCCGATAACACATTCCATACGTTATTGGCCCTCTAGCAGCTCCTCTACCTTTCCTCCGCCTTGTTGGTTTCGATTTTTTACTTCAGCCACTTTCAAAATTAACTAATTTTGAAAGTGGCCCTACCTTTAGATTTTATAACTTATTATATTATAATAAGTTATAAAATCGACCCCATATTGAGGCTCTGAAAAATGGCAATTTTGAGAGAGCCTCATTTCTTCTCTTTTTTATCTTTCTCTTCTTCTCCGTATTTCTGGACCACATCTACCTCGCCATCGTAATCCTCGTCCCGTTCAAAGCGTTCCACATAGATCCCCTCCTTAAGATACACCCAGATGTCTATCTTCCCATCGTAATTGGAATCTATCTCCTGCCGGACCAGCACACCCCGGGAGTAGTAGTAGAAATCGTCCATTTCTCCGTCGTGATTGTAATCCACCAATTCTTCCACCTTGTTCCCGGCGCTATTGAATCGGTAAATGTAGTCCACCGTTCCATCATAGTTTCTGTCCGTTTTTACACATGTAATATTTTCTTCCTCCTGAATTATCCACTGGTCCGGCACTCCGTCGTCATTAGTGTCTTTTCCCTGGCCGGCAGACAAGGCAGGAAACGCGCTGAAGAGGAGCAACAGGATAAGAAGACTAGAATATAGTATTTTGGCTTTCATTCATTCCTCCAGAGGTGATTTTGGCGTGTGATGTAATACTGCACAGAACACACTACTTAGTAGTATCGGCATGTAGGAGAGGTTTTTTTATTCCAGCCTGGAAAATCATGGACTGATAATCATCTACTAATTTCGGAGAGCGGTACCGGGTCCGGCTCTGTATCCTCGCCCATGACCTCTGCTAATTCCTTCATGAGGTTCTTAGCCTTATGAGGGAGTTTTGAAGGGATATCCACTCGGATCTTCACGTAGAGATCTCCCCGCTTCTCCGGATTGTGGAGAATAGGAACTCCTTCACCCTTTACCCGCAGTATTTTCCCGTTCTGGATACCTGAAGGGACCTTCAGCTGCACTCGCTTTTCATCCAGAGTGGGTACGTTAATCTCTGTTCCGAGAGCGGCCTGAGTAAAAGATACAGGCACCATGCAGTAGAGGTCGTTACCGTTTCGTTCGTAGAATTTATGGGGAAGTACATTTATATATACATACAGATCGCCGTAGGGACCGCCGTTTTGGCCGGCTTCTCCTTGTCCGGGGATACTGATCCGTTTGCCTGTTTCTATACCCGGAGGAATAGTGACCTTTATTTTTTGGTTTTTCTGGACAGTCCCCGAACCGGTGCAGGTGTTGCAGGGATTTTCGATTATATACCCCTCACCATTACAGGAGGGACAGGGAGTCGCAATGGAGAAAAACCCCGAGCTTCTTCGTACCTGTCCGCTTCCTCCGCAGGAGGGACAGGTCTTTTTACCGCTTCCCTCCTCCGAACCGCTCCCCTTACAGACAGGACAGACCTGACTTCGGGTATAACTGATCTCTTTTTTGGTACCAAAAGCCGCGTCGGAAAAATGTATTTCTAAATTGTACCGTAAGTCAGCACCTTTCATCCGGGAGGTCCGGCCGCGCTGCCTGCTTCTCCCTCCGCCAAAAAAGTTGTCGAAAATGCCGGAAAAATCGCCGAAAATGTCCTCGAAATCCCTAAAAACGGAACTGAAGTCCTGAGCACCACCACCGTTCATTCCCTCTAGGCCGGCAAATCCGAACTGATCGTAAGCCTGCCTTTTGCCGGTGTCCCTCAATACCTCATATGCCTCGGTTGCTTCCTTGAACTTTTCCTCCGAGTCCTTGTCCCCTGCTGTCCTGTCCGGATGATATTTCACAGCAAGTTTTCGATAGGAACGCTTTATCTCCTCCACGGAAGCTGTTCTCGGGACTCCCAACACTTCATAGTAATCTCTTTTTGCCACGGTACCGCACTTCCTTGAATCAGCGTAAATAACTACCCCTCGAAATTGGTCTTATTAAGGCAATTAGTCTTTTATCGTAAGGAACTACCTTACTGCCTTTTCTGTCGACTTCCTTATTTAAAAGGCAACCATTCCAAAGAGCTTCCGCTGAAATGTTGTTTTCTATTTCTCTTCTTCGTCGTCTACGACTTCGTAATCTACGTCTTCTACGTTCTCTTCCTTCCCGGCTTCAGCTTTTTCGCCGCCCTCACCCTCCGGAGCGGGCCCTCCCTGTTGCTGCTGGCCCTCAGTTCCGGGCTGTGCCTGCGCTTGAGCGTTTTTGTAGACCTCTTCTGCAAGTTTATGAGAAGCTTGTTTCAGCTCCTCCATCTTTGCCTTTATGTCCTCTGTAGAACCGTTTTCTAGAAGAGACTTTACTTCACTCAGCTTAGATTCTATTTCCTGTTTGTCCGTTTCGCTGATCTTGTCGCCGTAATCGGTAAGGGATTTTTCCGTACTGTACACCAGCGTATCCGCCTCATTCCGCACCTCGGCCTTTTCCTTCTCCCTCTTATCTTCCTCCGCGTGGGCATCGGCGTCCTTTACCATTCTGTCAATTTCATCCTCAGAGAGACCGGAGGAGCTTTCAATTCGAATTTTCTGCTCCTTTCCCGTACCAAGATCTTTCGCTGAAACATGAACGATCCCGTTGGCATCAATGTCGAAGGTAACCTCAATTTGGGGAACTCCGCGAGGAGCAGGAGGAATACCGACTAAATCGAATCGGCCTAAGGTCCTGTTTTGGTTGGCCATTTCCCGTTCCCCCTGGAGAACGTGAATTGATACGGCGGTTTGATTGTCCGCGGCGGTAGAAAAGATCTGGCTCTTTCGCGTGGGAATCGTGGTGTTCCGCTCAATGAGTTTCGTGCATACTCCTCCTAGGGTCTCTATTCCCAGAGAGAGCGGCGTTACATCCAATAGAAGAACATCTTTAACATCTCCCCCAAGAATTCCTCCCTGAATAGCCGCTCCCATGGCAACCACCTCGTCGGGATTTACCCCCTTGTTTGGATCTTTCTTAAAGAGATCTTTCACCATCGCTTGGACTGCGGGGATCCTTGTGGACCCTCCAACAAGAATTATCTCGTCAATATCGTCAGCAGTTACTCCGGCATCTTTCATAGCCTTTTCGCAGGGGCCTTTGGTGTTCTGAATTAGGTCCTCCACCATCTGTTCAAATTTTGCCCTACTGAGAGAATACTGCAGATGTTTCGGTCCCGAAGAATCGGCAGTAATAAAAGGAAGATTTATCTCCGAGGTCTGAGTACTGGAAAGTTCGATTTTTGCCTTTTCCGCGGCCTCTTTCAGTCTTTGTAAAGCCATTCTGTCCTGGCTAAGATCTATACCATAATCATTTTTAAAATTCTTTATGAGCCAATCAATGATCCTTTGGTCGAAGTTATCTCCCCCAAGATGGGTATCGCCATTGGTGGATTTTACCTCGAAGACACCGTCACCCAACTCCAGAACGGAAATATCGAAAGTACCACCCCCGAGGTCGTAAACGGCAATTTTTTCGTCTTTCTTCTGGTCTTTACCGAAACCATAGGACAGTGATGCAGCGGTGGGCTCGTTTACAATGCGTTTTACTTCAAGTCCCGAAATTCTTCCGGCATCCTTTGTTGCCTGCCGTTGGGAATCGTTGAAATATGCCGGCACGGTTATAACCGCCTCAGTTACCTTTTCTCCAAGATAGTCTTCGGCGGTCTTTTTCATCTTTTGCAACACAGCGGCGGCGATTTCCGGTGGAGTGTACTCCTTACCGTGTACGTCAATCTTAACTTCCCCGTTGCCTGCCTCCTGTATTTTATAGGGAACCATCTGAATTTCCGTAGGTACCTCTTTAAACCTTCGACCCATAAAACGTTTAATGGAGAAAATCGTGTTCTCCGGATTCGTTACCATCTGGTTCTTCGCAGGCTGTCCTATGAGTCGTTCTCCCTTGGCGGTATATGCAACTATAGATGGCGTTGTGCGCTGGCCCTCCGAATTCTGGATAACAACTGGCTCACCACCCTCCATAACCGCTACACACGAGTTGGTAGTTCCAAGATCAATTCCGATTATTCTTCCCATGATTTTCTCCTATTTATCTCATTCTTCACTTGTATCGTTTGAATCGGAGCCGGCGGGCATAGCTACTTTTACCTTGGCATGCCTTAACACCCTATCTCCGAGAATGTATCCTTTTTGATAATCCTCTACTACAGTGGCCACATCATGTTCCGTAGATTCTTCCATATTTATGGCTTCGTGCTTCTGCGGATCGAATTCCTCTCCCTCACTGTCAAATCGTTGCAGCCCCCACTTTCGATCCAATAAGCTGATAAACTGCTTTTCAATAAGAACAACCCCTTCGTGAAAGGATTTGAACTCCTCCGCGTCTTCCGCGGATTTTATAGCCCTTTCAAAATCATCTATTATGCCCAATAGATCTAGAAGTAGTTCTGAATTGGCGTATTTTATAGCGTCTTCCTTTTCCTTGAGCATTCTTTTTCGAAAATTCTCAAAATCCGCCTGTTTTCGAAGATACTGGTCCTTTAGTTGACTGTTCTCCTCCTGAAGAGCTTGAATCGTTTTTAGAAGCTCCTCTTTCTGTCCTTCCTCTCCTCTTTCATCGGAGGGCCCAACATTCAAGGAGCTGTTTTCATTGCCTTGGGAGGCATCTTCCCTAACACCAGTTTCAATGTCCTTGCTCTTTTGAGTTTCTTCGGGAGTGTTTTGCCTGTTTTCTTCTTTTTCCGCGTCTGTTTTCACTGTATCTTCCTGGTCTTTTTTTTTCGAAAACCGTACCTATCACAGTATCCGCACGAATAGACAAATACCGCAGTTTAGGATGTGGTAAAAATACTAATGGGGCTTTATGGCGTCAAGCTTTTTCCTTGAGCTGGTTTACTTTTTTGGACCAAGTTACTTCTTGGGCAAGAGTTCTAATATCAATTCGACCTCGCCTATGCTTATCTTTGCTGCCTGGGCAATTTCCTTCACTCCCCATCCCTGATGTGCCAGTTTGACTACCATTTCTCTTACGTCCTTGGGCGGGGCACCATCTCCCTTTTTTCCGCTTTTAGCAGAATCCTTGAGAAGTGAACCTAAAAGCTTGACCTGGTCTGTAGCCTCTTTTTCCAATTGTGTTAATCGGGACTCCGTGCGGGCAAGCCACTCCCTGGCCTGCTGCATCTTCTCCATACGGTCTTCCACGTCTTCTAAAATCTCATCGATCGACTGGAACTTATCAATAATCTTGTCCGCTTTATCCTTGTTTTTGTTTATAAGATCGAGACGACTTGATATATCCTCTAACTCCTTGGGCACTTCGGAGAGTTGCTGTTCTACCTCCTGGAGGTTTTGTTCCAGGTCCTGGAGCATAGCGAAGTTCTTATCCACGCCCTCCAGAGTAGAATCCATAACGGACTTCTTTGATTCCAGCCTCTCGTAGCGCTGCCCGACTTCGGCTTGGAGTTCATCCAGCTTACGCAGCTCCGTCTGGATCTTTACCAGATCGTCGTGACTTCCTGTTACCTGGTCCAACTTCACATCCACCGCTTGAGACATATTAATGAGCTTCTTAAAATCTCCCTCCATAACCTCAATACGCCGTTTCTCCGCCAGGAATCGATTTAATTTAGAGGAAACTTCATCACCAAGCTTCCTTATTTTAAGGAATTTACGCTCCGCTTCCTTTAATTCCTTGGTTTGCGTGTCCACAGTAACGATTTCCGCCTTCAAATCTTCAATATTCTGCTGCAAGGTTTCCCTGAGCGAATCAGCCCGATCAAATATCTTGGTCTGGGAAATGAAATTCTTCTGTTTTTTGTCGATCTCCTGAAGATTAACAGAGAGGATTTTGTGATCTTCCTCTATCTTCCCGAAGAGTTTCTTCTGGTAACTGTCAACTCGGTCCCTTGTGTCCTGAACAGCGGCCCGAAAATCCTTTATGCGAAGATCAATCTCCTCCTGAAGGCCCCGTGTTTTCTTCTGAAACTCCGTCATAAAATCTTCCCTTTCAGAGTTGAAACGATTAAGCGTTTCTTCGACCTGAGAGGAGAGGTCTTCCTTGAATTGGGCAATTTTATTTCCTAGGGCATGTAACTCCTCTTTAAGCTCAGTCCGCTCTTCCTGGGTATTTACAATAAGTTCGTCCCTTTGGTTGGAGAAATCCTCTCGGATCTCGCCGATTACAGTGTTTGTATCAGTCTTTATGGTAGTAAGTTGTTCCTGCAAATCCGCCTCGGCTTCCTTCATCTGCTGAAGGACTTTCGCCTGCCAGACTGTTACGTCCGAGTTTGTGGACTCCAACCCAGTAATAAACTCCTTACGGCTGTTTTCTACTTCATCACCCACTTCTTTAAGTCGTTGGTCTATCTGGCGCTGAAATTTCTTCATTTCCTCCTGGACCGAGCTGTTATGGGAGGCGAACTCTCGCTGAAAGAGGAAACGGGAATTTTCCTTTGCTTCTTCTACTTCTTTTCGAATGTTTTCCTCGAACCCGCTCATAGATTTCTCAGTGAGTCCCATACGCTCTTCCAGACCGTTTTGGAAACCCTGCACCTGGGTCTCCAGCTTTTCGTACTGTTCGTAGGTACGAGACTGGAAATCCCCCAGCGTTTCCTTTAGTTTTTCATTGTGCTGCTTCTCTATCTGCTCCCGTTTAGAGATGTTTTCCTCCGTCATGCCGCTTAAACGCTCGGAAATTTCCTTCTTCCAATCCACCAGGCGTTGCTGCATTTCCTCGTTCCTGTCCTTCAGATCGGAGAAAAAATCATCTTCAAAGACCTTAAGTTTCTCCGAAACATTGTCATAGGCGCGGGCTTTCAACTCATTTAAACCACTTTCCACCTCTGAAATAGCCGTTCTGATTTCGTCAATCTGTTTGTCCGCTCTTTTCCTTTCCTCTTCCCGTACCTCTCCAGCCTCAGCACTATAGTTTTCCAGTTCTTTCATAATCCTCTTAGAAACAGCCTCCATGGAGGATTTAAGATTATCTTCAAGATTGTCCAGGTCTTCGTTGACATGGTCTAACTTGTCTATCCTATAGGATAGATCCTGTTCATAGCTGCGGACCCTTCCTTCGGCTTCTTCGAAGGTCTCTTGTATTGTCTTATCCAATTGAGTCCGTGTTTTCTCCAAGACTAAGTCCATTTCCTGGGAAAGCTTGTCCGCCTCCTCTTTTAACTGGTCCAGTCGTGTCTGAACACTCACTTCCTTGTCCTGGACCGCATCTGTGAGTTCCTCCATTCGGGAACGGAGAGAAGACTCAAATTCCTTTTCTTGGTCCTTCGTTTCTTGGATAACATTGTCAATTTCAGCTCTAAAGGCGGAAGCCTGCGACTCGATGTCTTTCCTAAGGGACTGAAAAACTTCGTCTTCCAGCTCCTTGCCCTTGTTTGCGGCTTCATTCAAGCGGTCCTGATAATCAGATTCCACCTCCTTAACTCTGCCGCGAAACTCTTCAAGGGCGCGCTCTGAAGTTCCCTGGACCTCATCCACCAGCTGCTTCAGTTCGCTATGTTCTTTTCGTATCTCCGTGGAGAGGCCCTTACCCCGTTCCACGGCATTGTCAATCATATTGTTAAGTTTCTCTTTAAAGGCCTTGCCCGCTTTCTCGCTGGTAGAATCGATTTTTTGCTGGAAATTTTCGAAAGTTCCTTCCAGGTCCTTTTCCGCCCCCGCGGTTAGTTCCGTTCTACGGTCCTCCAGGGCCTCCAGGTCGGATGAGAAGGACTGCATGGACTGCTCCGCTTCTGCCAGGTAGTTCCGGATATCATTGAGCCGGTCTTCAGCTTCCTGGATTACTCCGTCTTTTACTTCATCTAGTTGGTGTTTATTGTCCCGGGCAAATTCCTCGCGCAGTTGTGGAAGAGAAGATTCCAATTCGTTTATCTTTGTATTCGTCTCTTTTACTCGGCGTCCCACTACGTCAACAAATTCGGACTCCTCCTGCAGGCGCTTCAAGTTCTCATCCACTCGGGAAGTCATATCTGCCAATTCATCCAGAGCACCGTCGTATTCGGAAATCCTTTTATAGAGGGCCTCGATGTCATTGGAGCGTTGGTTTAGCCCGTCTTCTATGGATTGGATCCGGTTAAGGAGCTCCCGGGCGGCCTTCTGGTGGACTTCCAATTCGATTCCCAGGTCTTTCAGGTTGCTTGCCCGCTGGTCGACGTACTCATCAAGCTCTTCCTTCATTTTGTCGGAGAAGCGCTTAATTTTTTCCAGAGATCGGTTGTTTTTGTCCAACTGCCGGTAGACAAAGAGGATTATGAGGACAATCAGTATAGTTATTACATTGCCAATTGAGAAAATCATGTCATGCTCCCAGTTTACCGCACCAAAAATATGCCTTTTTGTCCCTTACCGCTGTGATTCCACCAAAGCGTTAAAGGACCCCATGAATCTATTGTACGTGGGAAAGGAAAAATCGGCAAGGGAATTGTTTGCGGGTCTTTTGGTTAAGTGGGCCGTTTTCATCCCCACACCTTTGGCTCCCACTACATCATAATGGTAGTTGTTTCCCACGTAGAGACAATGCGGAGGTTCCTCATTAACCGCCGCCGCGGCTGCTTGAAATGGCTCCGGATTGGGCTTTAAGTATCCCACGTCTTCAGTGCTTATTTCAGCTTCCCAATACCCCTCTAGCCCGAGGAGGCGCAATTTAGGGTATACCGGGAAATCGGACAACAAGGCGAGTTTTATACCCCTTGAGCGTAATTCCTCAAGAACAGTCTCTATTTCCGGGAAGGGCTTAAGAACGGTGAAAATCTGCTGCCATCGTCCGTATAACTCCTCTCTGATGAGAGTTTCCGCTTCTTCCCCGGATATTCCCATCTCCCGGCCTAGGAGTTCTCCCTGGAGATGGTAGAAATTTTTAATAGGCCGGACCTCGCGAAGCTCCTTCCGAATTTTACCAAATTTTGATATTAGGCGGGGATGAGAAAGGAAGAAAGGTATAGAGTAAAGAAACATCTTCCAATTGGGATAGAGGGTACCGTCTATGTCGAATATTACCGCTTTAATACTCACTACTCTTTTTCTATGGTGTACCTAAGATAGACCCGAACATTTCTATCACGTTTGTTGTTAAAAATCCAGTCATTTTTTATCTTTGCGGCAATATTTTGGTCCACTTCAGAATTTCCTGAACCATCGATAATCTTAAGTTGGGAGACTAACCCTGTTGGAGACACGATAAAAGAGATGAGAAGCGTCTTTGTTGGAGGAAGAGTTTTTGCGTTATCCTCGGAAATATCCGGTTTAGGCCCTTTCACCAAGACTACGTTAGTCCCCATAGCTTCCGGGTCCACCGGGTTTTCCGGAGATCCCTCCTCTAGAGGGACGCCTTCAGTACCGGGCTCCGCTCCAGTACCGGATTCACCTTCCGTATCTGTTTCTGCGCCAAGTTGCTCCTTCTCTTTCAGGGCTTTTTCCAGTCTCGAATCATCACTCTCCTCAAAGAAATCTCCCTCTCCCTCGCCGCTTTCCTCTCCTGAGGTTTGGCCTGTTCCATCTGAATTGTTCTGTGAATCCCTTGCCTCCTCTTTGGAACGTTCGAATACCTCGCTCTTCTTGGGTTTCGTGTCTTCCTTAGGAGTGGTCGTATCTTCGGACGGAGGTTCTTCAGAAACAGATCCTGCTTCAGGCTCTGTTTCATCCGGTCCCGCCGAGGGTATCTCCGCCGGTGAAGTTTCCCCTTCTGCTTGGGACGCGGGAGCGGTCTCTCTTTGAGGAAGGGACGTCTCTGCTGAGGGGGACTCCGCGGGGGAAGAGGTCTCTTCAGAAGGAGTTGCGGCATCTTCGGTTGGGGAAGCTTCTTCCCGGGGTTGTTCTTCCTCTACCGGGGGGACTTCCTGCCGCGAAAGCTCCGCTGTCTCCGTTGTATCCAGGACCACCTCTATAGGACCCCGATAGCTTATGTCCGGTGGTTCCGGGATTAGGTCCGCCCTCCAGAGGAGGAGCAGAAATCCCACCCACACGACCACAGCAATGAGAATGCTTATAAACAATCTTTCCCGGTCAGAAGCATACATAGCTACCTCACCAATTACTCTTCTTCACTTTCCATCTCTTCAGGCCCCTGCATCATTTTAAGATTTATCGCTGAAAAGCCCCGCTCTCTCAGTATGTCCAACACAGAAACAATGAGGTCATAGGGCAGATCTCTGTCGCCTTCGAGGACCACCGATTTGATCTCCTCCCGCTTTTCCGTGCCCATTTCCGAAAGAAGTTCGCTCGCTTCTTCCAAGGTATAGCGGGACTTATTTATATACACCTCCTCCCGAGAGTGTAGTGTTATTACCAGTTTAGACATGGCAACAGGCTCCGCGGTGCTGCTCTTCGGAAGGGTGAGGGGTATCCCCGGGGTAATAATAAACGTACTGGAGACCATGAAGAAGATAACCAGCTGGAAGACCACATCAATCATGGGCACGAGATCGACTTTAACGCTGGTGTGCAGTCTCCGTTTAAACCTCATGGATAGTTTCCCCCTTCTTTCCCTCTCCTCCTACCAGGAGAACAAGATCGTTGGCCCTGTTTTCTAAACGGATAATAATATGATTTACCTTGTTGACCAGATAGTTATAGAAGATAATGGCGGGAATGGAGACAATAAGCCCCGCTGCCGTAGTAAGAAGTGCCTCGGATATGCCCTTTGCCAGAACACCGGGATCACCCACTGAGCCTATGGAGCCGAGAACACCGAAGGCCTGAATATTGCCGGTTACTGTTCCCAGCAGACCGAGGAGGGGGGCAATGTGGGCAATTGTTCCCAAGGTAGAGAGAAAGCGTTCCATCTTCGGTATCTCCAGGTTCGCCGCGTCCACAATAGATTCCTTAATTACCCTGGGATCGTGCCTACGGTGTTCGATCCCCGCTCTCATGAGGTTTGTCAAAGGTGAGGGATTATTTTCACAAATGTTTAAGGCCTCATCGAAATGACCCTTCTCCAGGGTCACCTTTAACCTGTTCATAAGGGTATTTTCATCCACCCTTATTTTTCTAAAAAATAGGAGCCGTTCGATAATGATGATCGTTGCTACCAATGCCAATAGCAGAATGACGATCATAACCGGACCACCCTGCTGGATTAATCCTATCATGTATTCCTCCTCTTCATGTCCTGTTTCTTTGCTATCTATCTCCCTAGAGGGATATTCCCGCGGAAAGGAGTATCCTAAATCCCGGAGTCTTATATCCTGCCGGTCCCAGCCTGTCCCCGTCAATGAGGGGAGCAAGGAGGTCCTTTCCCGTAAGGATAAACCGTACGTTCTCTGAAATCTTTATAAAGCCGCTTCCATCGAGAAGGGGCATTCTTAGGTCCTCCCATATTTGGGTTTCCAAGGACAGAGATCCTCCGGCTCGAGATTCTTCATTCCCCAGATCGGCCCGTATATACATAGAGTGGGCTGGAAAGAGAGGCGCCCATTCTATAAATGATCCGCTCCATCCAACGGAAAGGGCAAGAAGTCCCTTCGGGTCCCAATGAACAGCGAGGTCCGTTGTTAGACTGGGAAATGTTCCAAAAAATAAGTCGATGAGACCCGTGTTCACATAAGATTCGGAAACTCCCCTGGTAAAGTAATCAAAACTGAGTATTCCCTTCAGGGTAAACTCCGAGGTGGGATACACTGAAAGTTTTCCCTCGCCGAACCATCCGGCAGTGTAAGGGTCTTTTGTTCCAAAGGCCAGATAGGGTACATCCTGCCACAATTCAAAATAGCTTTTTTCCGTGACCCTGAATCCTCCACTTAGGGAAAACCCCCATCGGTTGGGAAAATTACCGTTCCAACCAAGGGAGAACGGCACCAGCACCGATTCTCCCAGGGTCCAGCGCCCTCCTAAAGTCCCTTCGACGGCATGTCCGCCGGGAAGCTCTGCTTTAGCTTTTAGCCGCGGATAGATAATATGCTCTACAGCGGAAGCAAAACCGGGGAAACCCTTTACGTAGTATAACCCCTCCACGCTAATGGAGAACCAGGATAGAGTAATATCCATTCCCAGCCTTGGTGTCAAGCCTATCTCCCATCCCCTCGCCGGGACGACCCCGGAGAGGACCTGCTCTACACCTCTTCCCCTTACATCCAAAAAGAATTCTACCTTTTCTTCCATACCGAGAACCAAAGAGCCGGAGCCTTCGAAAAATCGATGGGAAAGTTCCGAGAAGGAGGAACTGCGCCCCTGAAGTCCGTCCGCGGTCTCCAGGTAGAGCCCTTGGAAAGAAAGATAGCTGCTCTTTGGGAAGGAGGAAAATCCACCCTCCAATCGAAGGTCCTGATGGAAAAAACCGGAACCCGGAGGTTCAAACTGAAATCCGTCATACCTATTATATCCAAATTGCAAATCGAAGGCGTTTTCTCTTCCGGAGGAGTAAATACCGATCTTTCCGCTTACCTGACTCATGCTCCCCAACCCAATCTCTCCGTTGCTCCTCCAAGCGGCCTTTCCGGATTCAGCAGGTCCTCTCGACGGCAGGGGGACCTCCGATATGGCAATCTCTTCCAGAGTAAAGGCCTCATCCACATCCAGCTGTCTAGGGACTGGAAGTTCTTCGTCTTCCAGGGAGGGAAGATCGATGTCGAGTTCCGGAATATAGGCCTCCAGTTTAGCATCGCTCTTATCCGTAAGTTCCTGCAGAATGGGAGGGAGTTCTAATTCCGGTGTATCGGGGGTTGGGAGGTCCGAGACCTCTTCTCCTTTCTCTTCCTTTTTCTCTGTTTCCTGAGCAAAAATGTGCGGGGGGAAACAAGAAAAGAAAAGGAGGAGGAGAATAAGACAGTTGGATTTGCATAGCGAATGGAAGTTCATCATCGTGATCCTCCTTCTTTCAGCAGATCTGTGGCAGCTTCGGACCACTGAGAATCGGGAAAGTTCTTCGTAATTCTCTCCACAATCTCCTCAGCGTCCTGCTGATACCCGGCAAGGAGGGCCATCTCCGCAGCTCGATAGAGGGAAGACGCCATGAAATCCCTGTCTCTAGGATAGCTGATTGCAGCTTGCAGAAAGCGGGAACCCGCTTCCCTAAGCTTACCCTTGCGATAGTAATACTCCCCCTGAAGATACTTTCCTCGAGCGGCTGTCTCCGCGTCGATATCCTCCGCTTCCACCACCTTCTTTAGAAGAGGCAGAGCTAAATCCTGTCGATTACCGGTTTTATACATATAGACCCTGCTCAACTCCAGCATTGCCTCACGGCCTTTTCTCGTGGAAACACCCCCCTCCTTTCCGATAATTACCGAAAGTTCAGCTTCCCTGTCCGTTTTCCCAAGGAGTAGATACTCGATTTTGGATGCCTTCTCTCCCGCGGAGAATCGTTTCCCCAGTTCCGGGAATCGGGCGCTAAGTTTCTGATAGTAGGAGAGGGCCTTACTATAGTTCCCCTGGTCCTCGTAAAGTTCCGCTGATTCTTTCAGGGCTTCCCCGAGGAAGGGGCTCTCTTGCTCCTGTTTGATAAGGATATCCCATAAAAGGAGAGCTGCTTGGGATTTTCCGGCCTTTTTAGAGGCCATACCTCCCCAGTAGAGGGCAGCATCGTAGAGGGCGCCATCCGGATAGGCCGAACGGTACTCGTAGAAAGCTTCACTGGCTTCTTCATACTGCTCGATATTCATCAACACCTCTGCCTTCCGGTAGAGGGCCTGTTCAGTAAGGGAAGCTTCAGGATAGAGGAAAGGAAAGGAGGAGTATGCCTCAATTGCGAGCTCTTCCTTTCCTAGATCGATGAGAGTGTTGGCATACTCGTAGAGAGCATCATCGCCATAGGGAGAATCCGGATAGTCGCGGGAGATCCTTTCAAAGAGAAGTATGGCCTTCTCTCGTTTATCCAGCTGGACCAGGGCTTTTGCATGCATAAAAATACCGTGGATTTTTTTCTCTCCTCCGTACTTGTCTGCTGTGAAGAGCCCGAACTGGTCCACTGCTTCCTCGTAATTTCCCAGAGCATAAGCACACCATCCTGCCACATAGGTTGCCTCCCCCGACAGAGAATGGTTTGGATAGTTCTTAACAAAACGAGAGAGTTCATCGTAGGCCTCCTGGTAGGAAGAACTGCTGTAGCGGGTCCATCCGAGGTAAAACGTAATGTAAGGAAGCAGTCCTTCAAATTCCTCTATTGCCTCTTTCTGTTCTAAGGCCCGTGTAAGATAGTGCTCCGCTTTTTGGTAGTGCCGCTCACTTATCATTGCCAAACCGGTTATATAGGAAATAATGGTGCCCTCTAAGGGGTCCTCTTCCCAATACCCGGGTACTTCTTTTCTCAGTTTCTCCTCTGCCTCTATTACTCTCTGATAATCCGATTTTTTGTAGTAGAGCCTCACCAAATCCGCACGGGCGGCAATGTCCTTCGGATTATGGTCCAGATATTCTCTAGTTCCTTCCAGGGCGACCTCCTCCTTACCCATTCTTTCAGCCAGTTTAGAACGAAGCCGAAGAAGAGGACCGAGATAATCAGCCTCCCGAATTTCTTTAGGAACTTTAGAGAGAAGATCGTAGGCAGAGGTATAGCTCTGCATCTTATAAAGGGCGAATGCCCGGTAATACTTTGCCTTTCCCAGCAGCTGATTTTCAGGATAGGTGCTTATAAATTGGGAGAAGTATGCTTCCGCCTCCTCCCATCTGTGCCGAGACAGAGCAAGCCGGGCCCGCCTCCAGAGGAGGTCCGCCTTTTCCTTCCATTCCAGCTCAAGGGCCTTATTCATGATTTCCGCTGCACGGTCTTGATCTCCTTCAAGAATATATACCTCAGCAAGATGGAGTGCAGCTGTTCCGCGCTTGGCGTCATTCTCCGAAAGTCTCCAGACTCGAAGGAGATACTCCTTTCCCCTCTGGTAATTACCCTTCTCGGAGAAACTCACACCGATACGCAACCAAAAATCCTCCAGAAGGCCTTCCTGGTTTGCAAGGAGCGTTTCCGCGCTTCCAATGATCTCGGTCATTTTCTCCTGGTTCCCCTTTTCTCTGTAGAAACTAAAGAGCCGTTTGTGAGAAACGCTGCTGATTTTATCTCCACGGCTGAGTAATTTCATATACAGCTTAGAAGCTTCCTCTTTGCGGGAAAGTCCCCAGAGGGCTTCTCCCCGGTAGAGTGTTACATAGGGCCCCGCCTCAGCTTGGCTAAGACCGGAGAGAAGAGACTCTCTGGAATCAATCTCTTCGAGGACCCTTGAATACTCCTCCGATTGGAGGAGAAGGGAAAGATAGAGAAGGAATGCCCTGGGTTCCAAGTCCTCGTCGGCCTCCTGGATGTACTTCTCCAAAACTTTTTCAGCCTCATCCGGCTTTCCTAGTGTAAGCAGGGCCTGGGCGAGGAGTAGTCTCGCCTGGGTAGAATAAGTCCCCTCTTCCCTGCTTAAGTACCTATAGAGAGGTTTTACAGACGCTTCGTAGTTCTCTCTCTTATTATGGATATATCCCACCCAAAATGGGACATACTCTTCGTATCTGCTCCAGGTATAGCGGTCCTCTAGAGCATGAAAGATATCTAAGGAGGCATCGTATCGTTCCAACTGTAAAAGGCACATGGCCTTTTTAAACCGCGCGTCCGCCCCGAGGGTCCCCAAGCTATCCTGACTGATGACCCTGTCAAACAGTAAAAGGGCGCCCATATAATCCCCTCGAGAATACCTCTGCTCAGCCTGCTGATAGAGCTCTCTGGTACTGTCATCAGCAGCAAATACAAGAGCTGAAACAATCACAAAGAGGAGGAGAAGTAGAAGAAATGTACTATTGAGGTCCTTTATAATTCTCATAAGGAAAAGATATAACAGGAATGACTATTATTCAAATTTTGGAGGATGAAAGTTTGTATCTCCCTCTATTCCCACGAGATGAATAAAATCCTTTGAGTAACGCTTTTTAAGCGAGGGAATACTTGTTTCACCGTTTCTCTCCATTACAACGGCGTGAAATTCTCCTTCCTGATCAAAATAGGGAAAAAGTACTACCACATGAACGTGTTGTCTTAAGACCGGATCATCCCCAAACTCACGGTTTACCGAAGCAAGGTAGAATTTTCCGGGGTTATGATAGGCCAAATAGTAAAGAATATACGATATATCTTCCACGGAGAATCCTACATCTTCCACATAGGAAAAACCGGGTATTTTCCGGACATCGAAACGTTCATAGGAACCACCGGCAGCAGAGGGATACCTGGCCTCTCTTAGCATTGCCGATAGGTTCCTTATCCAATCGAGACCGAAATAGGGGTCCCGTTCCCGTTCATGCCGGTCGGACCATCTATTGCCCCTCAGGTGAAGATGTCGCTCCTTCAGGTCTTCTATAGAGATGTACTTTCCTCTTAGGGGATAGTAAAGTCCATCTACTACCCATTTTGCAAAGCCTGAACAGTTTAATCCCGGGGGTGGGCCTTCGATATTTTGAGGTTCCAGGGTGTTTATGAAGACAAAACGCCCATTACTGTCCATTGCTCCATCATCCCGGTCCCATAGACCATGGAGCGCCTTGCGCAGCTTCGCTACCATTCTCTCAATTATCCGATGCCCTCCGTCATCGGGCGGAAAGAGAAGCTCCCAATTAACTGTTACCGGCGCCGCTTCTATAACTTTTCTGAAGGGGCTGCGGAGGACCTCCTCGAAGGGCAGGGGAAGAAGAATATCTCTGTAGAGCGGAAATCCTGCTAGATAGAGGTCCATGGAGGAATGCTCTCCCTCCGGGAAAATTCTTAAGAAGCTTTCCGGTTCATCCCGAAGAAATATCTTTGCCTGCACGAATTTCCCGTTTTCCCGGGAGCGCTTAATAATATAACTGCCCCTCGAATAAAGGGGAAAACGGAAATTCTTCTCATTTATGAAGAGGAGGTAGAAGAAACCATTTTGCTCGCGCACTTGAAATAACACCCTCTGCGAGGCTGTTGTCTGCGTATAGACCATCTCCGGAGTTCTTAAGGCCTCCGAAGTGGGCGCGAAGATCGCCTCTTCCATCATTTCTCTAATTTCGCTGTTCTCCGGAAGAGACTCTATACCCTTAGATTTTCCCAGGTAAAACCAGTTTGGAGATTCGGCAGAAAGGCTGGTAGAGAAGAAGAAAATCTGAGTGCAGAGTACAACTACCCACAGAATCTTTGATATGAGAAACAATTCTTTCTTTTTTTTCTTTCCGGCATGAAATTTCATCGTTGACCTTTCGTACTTCCCCTTTATCTCCTATTATCGACAGGCTTAAAAATACCTGTATACCCAATCCATAATACAGCCGCTTCAATAGATAAAGGGTATAATCCGCTTTCGCTCCTTGGGAAAATCAGAAAAATTCTGTACATACCATCTTCGGTGCGAGGCGGCCCGGGGTACCAGATTAGCGGCGGTAAACACGGCAAAGGCAAGTCCCGGAAGGGACCAGGTCATTATTGCCCATCCAGCCCATTCCACTAACTCCCCGAAGTAGTTCGGCGCAACCACTAATTTGAACAACCCCCAACGGGGGACCACATACCCTCTATCATCGTTGTCCAAATGTGTTTCTCCGTCATCTCCCTGGACTTTCTGCTGTCTGAGGGCGCGAAGGTGAGCATCGGAGAGAATATGGATGGTAAGTCCTGTGAGAAAAAGGACCCCCCCCAGAAGAAACCTGGGGTCCCACAACCAGGAAAGTGTGTAAGCCCGGGAAAAATGAAACACCCACAGGCCATTGATAGTAGAGTTCATGGAGTTAAAAAGAAGAGCAAACACCACTAAGAGAAAAGGAAAGGGTTTTTCCGCTCCGGGCATGAGCTCCGGAAAGAGAAAAGTCCGATATATGTAGTGGAACTCCCAAAGGAGAAAAAAGATCATAGGGAGGGGGAATTGGGGAGTACCATTTCGAAAGGCCCAGAAGGCAAAGAGGATGACTGAAGGCGATTCCATTAATTTCCAAGCAATTTTGGCAGGAATAGTTGTCCCCCATCCTTCTCTTAGGTGTCTCCCATAGGGGGCGGAGACAAAGAAAAGAAGAAAGAAAACCCCTCCGGCCGCCACGAATTGACTAACAAGAAGAACCCTGTAGAGTAGTATGTACATTCCACCTCCCTTACCATAGTATTCGCTTTCCTTTACTCCTTCACATCTACTGAGAGGGGGACTAAGGAAAAGCCAAAATCCTTTCGTATTTGATTAGTTACATAATGAACATAACCCCGGGGGAACCCCATTTTCCTGTTCACAAACATTCTGAAACGAAGAGGATGGGAGGAGACCTGAGTCAGGTACTTTACCTTGTAGTGTTTTCTTCCCGCAGAAGGAGGTGGATGCTTAAAGACCCACTCCTGGAGATTTTTATTCAATTTTGCGGTTTGCACCTGGCGTTGAAGCTGGGAGTACACCTTTAAGACTGTAGATAGGAGTTTTTCCATCCCTTCCCCCTCCTTTGCTGATAGAGGAAGGATTGGTGCAAACTCCAGAACGGGGAAAAGAAACCGTATCCGGTCGCTCACAGCCTCTAATTGATTGGGAATTTTCTTCAGTAGGTCCCACTTATTCAACACAAGAACAATACCCCGCCCCCACTTAACCACCTGAGCAGCGATCTTCTTATCCTGTTCGGTAAGTCCTTCCACGGCATCAATGAGAAGCACAACCACATCTGCTTCTTCAATACTGGCAATTGCCCGGTTTACCGAATAGTACTCGATGTTTTCATGCACTTTCTTCTTTCGTCGAATACCTGCAGTATCCAGGAGATGAATTGTCCTGTTTTTGTAGAGAAACCGCCCTTCCACTACATCTCTGGTAGTACCGGGAATGGAGGAAACCAGTGAACCCGATGTACCGGTAAGACGGTTCGCCAGAGTGGATTTTCCCGTGTTCGGTTTTCCCAACAGTGCTAAGCGAATAGCTTGGTCGTCCTTTGTGTCCCCCTCTCTGTTCCCGGGTTCCATCTCCCTGGGATGCCGCTTGTGAGAGCCCCTCTCCTTCAGAACATCCAAGGTCCTTTCCCCTAATGTATCAATATTCCTTCCATGGACGGCGGATATAGCTATTATGATTTTAAATCCCAACCGATGATAATTCCACACCCCCTCTTCGCGTTCGGGATTGTCCGCTTTGTTCACCACAAGGAGTATTTTATCCGCGAAGGGTCGGAGTTTTTTAATGAGAAGTTCATCCTCCGGAGTAATATCGGTCGCCTCCAGCAGGAGAAATACCAGATCTCCTCTCTGGATAAATTCCATTGCCCGTTCAGATACAAGTTGATGTATCTCCCCCGGAACATCAGAAATACCGCCAGTATCTACCAGGTTCGCTGTTAGATCCCCAAGCTGCCACTGTCCCCGTACCACATCCCGGGTAACTCCGGGGGTCTCGTCCGTAATGGCCCTTCTTTTGCCGACAAGCCTGTTAAAGAGTGTGGATTTCCCCACATTCGGTCTCCCGGCAATGACAATAAGCGGAGGATTATTTATAGGAGAGGAAGTCAAATCGTTCATATGTCCAGTTCTTTACAAATTGGTCGATCTCTATGTAGGACCGCATATCCATAATTGTTCCCACCAGTTCCTCCGCCTCAGAAAGTGAAACAGATCGGATAATCTTCTTGATCTCCGGAATTCCCACCGAACTCATACTGAGTTCATCCAGTCCCAGGCCAAGAAGGATAACAGTTGAAAAGGGGTCTCCTCCCATCTCCCCGCACAGACCTACCGGAATACCCTGATCGTGGGCGTTTTCTACAATCATCTTTATGAGCCTAAGCACACCGGGATGAAAGGGCTCGTAGAGATAGGCAATCTTTTCATTTCCTCGATCCACCGCTATGGTGTATTGGATTAAATCGTTCGTCCCTATGGAGAAAAAATCCACGTTCTTTGCTAAAATATCGGAAGTGAGCGCGGCGGAAGGGACCTCCACCATAATTCCCAAAGGAATGGAATTGCGGAAAGAAATGTTTTCCTCCGAAAGCTCCGTTTTTGTCTCTTCCAGCACCTCTAAAACACTCTGAAGTTCTTCTATGCCCGATATTAGCGGAAACATGATTTGTAAATTCCCATGGATCGAGGCCCGAAGAAGCGCTTTAAGCTGTGTCTTAAAGATGTCTTTTCGGGACAAACAAAACCTGACCGCCCTCCACCCAAGAAGCATGTTCTCCTCGTCGAAGCCCTCTAGATCTGGAATGGTCTTGTCCCCTCCTATGTCTAAAGTTCTAATAGTAACGCTCTTTCCGTCCATCTCTTCCAGCACTCGGCTATACATTTCGTACTGCTCGTCTTCCGTTGAGAGACCGGCGCTGTTCATAAAGAGAAACTCCGATCTGAAAAGTCCAATACCATCGGCGCCATGGGAGAGCACCGAATCCACCTCATCCGGGACTTCTATATTGGCCTTCAGCATAATAAGCTTGCCGTCCTTTGTTTCCGCCGGAAGCTGGTTCATTCTCAGAAGTTCCACTTCCCGCTTTTGCCAGGCCTTCCAAGTGTTTATGTACCTCTCTCTCGTTTCTTCATCCGGTTCGATAATTACCGTACCGGAATTACCGTCTACAATAATTTCATCTCCACTGCTCAACTTTTTGGAGATATCCGAGAGCCCCAATACAGCGGGAATTTCAAAGGACCGAGCAAGAATTGCCGTATGGGAGGTCTTACCACCCGCGTCCATTGCTACCCCTTTTATCATCCCGTTATGCATCTGTAAAGCGTCCGAAGGAAGAAGATTATGAGTGACCAATACCACCTCCTCCGCAAGATCGGAAAGGGTGAAACTTACTCTGTACATAAGATGATTTAAGACCCTCTTTGCTACATCATGGAGATCTATGGCCCGCTCGCGGATGTAGGAATCCTTAGCAGCATTTAGTTTCTCCACGAATTCCTTCATTGTCTTATAGAGGACCCACTCTACATTCTTCATGTAGTTCTTTAGGTTGGTATTTATTTTTTCGTTAAACTCCTCATCCTCTAACATGAGTAGATGAGATTCTAAAAAATTACTATTACCATCGGATATTTCGGTTTCCGCCTTTTTTTTTAGGTCCTGTAATTCCTCCGTAGCTTTCTTTGAGGCGTCTTTAAAGCGCTGCAGTTCACCTTCTAGATCTTCGGGGTGGATGTCGTACTGGGGAATTTGCAGAGCATCATCCATAAAAAGAAAGACTTTACCAATAGTAATTCCCGGCGAAGCTGGAATTCCCTTAAGTTTCTCCATAGCACATTCACTATAAAATCTTTTACCCTCTCTGTCCAGCAACTAGAAAAATCTGTAAAATCCGAATCGGCAAACGGACGAATACAAGAGGTAATTTCAGCTTTGAAAATTGCCGATACAAAAAAGGATGAAAAAGAAAAAATCCTCCTTAGGATGCATTTTTTGGATAGCCCTTATTCTGTTGGTACTTATAATTTTTCTTTTTAACCGGGGTACAATCAATTCTGTCCTGGAATCCACAGGATTTTTAGACTTTGTCACCCAAAAGGACGAAAAAGAGACAAAAGTGGTCCGCGTTGGAGAAGATACTGAAGAAGAGGAGCAAGAAGAGCCTGCATCGGATACAGCTCCCGCAGAGGGCAGCGAAAAAAACCTCGAAACAGAAGAAAGTGAAGAGGAGGAAGAACCAAAAATAGTACTGAATGTTACGGAAGAGGAGAAGAAAGATACCCTAAAAACACTCAAAGAACCATCTAAGGAAGAAGAAACATCCAAAGAGGAAGGCCAAAAGGTCAGAAAAGGAAAACTCTACTTCATAGACGTTGGACCGGAGGGGGAAATTAATCTTAAAGGGGTACAGAGATCTATTTATTACGTCGACAGCCCTCTTACCGCCACTATCCGGACCCTGCTTAAGGGTCTTCAGCCTTCGGAACTGAATAAGGAACTGATGACCCTTATCCCGGAGGGAAGTGAACTACTCTCGGCTAGAGTGACCGAAGGAACGGCTTTTCTTAATTTTAACGAGGCTTTTCGGTTCAATACCCTTGGAGCTGAAGGTACGTTAGCCCAGCTTAAACAGACCGTTTATACTGCCACGGAATTCTCCACAGTCAAGCGAGTGCAAATACTAATAGAGGGAAAACGAAGTGAAGTCCTCAATCAAGAGGGGGTATACATAGGCGTTCCCATTACCCGTAGTTCTTTTCAGTAGCCCCGGCTTATTTTTCAGCTATACCGGTTTCACCGTAGACCGCCCGGTCAACCATCTCCTTTACTGTTTGGTCCCGCTTAATGCCGGCCACTGAACAGGAATCTCCCTCTAACAGCAAAAAATACTCCCGGTTCCCCTTTGTTCCGGTAATAGGAGACCGGTGAATACCTCTAACGAAGGCCTTTTCAAGGAGAAGGTCTTCGCAGACCTTCTTTAGGATAAAATATTCCCTCCTTCTGTCGGCCACAACCCCGGAAAACTCAGGTGGAGGGTCCTGCCATTCGAACTGGGGCTTACAGAGGAAAATTGCCCACTGCTCCTCTAGAAGCTCAAGAAGAGGTCCTGCCACTCCCAGTATTGAACGAAAGGAGAGGTCCCCCACTGCCGCGTGCGGCGCTAGTCCTGTGGGGCGAAAGTGCACAATATTCGTTCGTTCGTGGACTGAAATACGAGAATCAGTTCTCAATGAGTAGGCTAATTGATTATACCCCACATCAACTGCATACACATAAGAGGCCCCCGAGTCCAAAAGAACCTGAGTAAACCCCCCGGTGGAAGCACCGGCATCTATAAAAACTCTGCCTTTCACAGAAACGGGAAAAACGCTAAGAGCTTCTGCCAGCTTCTCTCCTCCGCGGGATACATATCTCTTTTTTCGGAATATAATTTCAGCGCTTCTGGGAACTATCGCCCGCGGGTCCCTTAGCGTCTCACCGTTACACATGACATCGCCGCAGAGGACTAGTGCGTGGGCTTCTTTTTTTGTCAGCATGGGATTGCACCGGCGTACCAGGGAGAGAAGGGTCGTCCCTTTCATTGCGCTTTCCTTACCTATGTCCACTCGAGCTGTAACATTTCTATTGCTTTAGTGCTCCGCAGGTGGTTGTCGCTTATACGGATAAGATCTTATTTATCCGCTCTATGGATACGGTATTCCCTGTCTCAGTGTCGACCTTTAGCATCACACCTTGTATAACCGCCTTGGAGAAGGCAACTTCATTCTTCAACGGCATCTGGGTAAGGGAGCGCTGAATTGCTGTTTCCACCTCAAATCCAATAATTCCTAAGGATGGACCAGTCATTCCCAGATCGCTTATGTATCCCGTTCCTTTAGATAAGATCCTCTCATCGGCGGTTTGTACATGGGTATGGGTCCCTACCACAGCAGAAACGGAGCCGTCTAAATACCATGCCAGTGCCTCCTTTTCCTGCGGCTCCTCAGCATGAAAATCGATTATGATGATCTTTTTCTCCTTAGAGAGGGATTTTGTAATCGCTTTAGCGGCGCGGAAAGGGCAATCCACATTGGAAAGACGGTCCCTGCCCTGAAGATTTACCACCGTTACCGAACTGTTCCGTACCTCCAGGGTGCATCTGCCCTTACCGGGGGTCTCGCCATGGGGATAATTCTCCGGGCGCAGAAGGGTGTCCTCAGAGTCCAAGAGAGGCAGGATCTCATCCTTCTGCCAAATGTGGTTTCCCGAAGTTATAACGTCCACCCCCGCCGCGTGGAGCCGGCCCACGATCTCTGGAGTAATACCGAAACCCTCCGCCGCGTTCTCTCCGTTGGCAATAACCATATCCGCGGAGAACTCTTTTATAAGGTTTTTTGTCTCGACGAAAACGGCACGACACCCGGATTGGCCGATAATATCCCCGAGTAGAAGAATAGTAATACTAGAACCCACCTGGTATTTCCTTGTTCCGTAAAGAATAAGTCAATTAGAAAATTCGATCCACTATTGAGGCCATGAACAAAATGTATTTTTTCAAGAGCCTCAAGTATTTAACGGGCATATTCGACAATACGGGTTTCTCTGATAATGGTAACCTTGATTCTTCCGGGATAACGGAGTTCCGACTCGATCTTTGTGGCAATATCTTTGGCCATAATTTTGGCGGACTCATCATTCACCGTTTCGTTGTTTACCATTATGCGAAGTTCCCTGCCTGCCTGAATTGCAAAAGCTTTATCCACCCCTTGAAAGCTCTCCGCGATATTTTCAAGATTTTCCAAACGCTTTATATAATTATCCAAGGTCTCTCTTCTGGCCCCCGGACGAGCAGCAGAGATAGCGTCTGCAATCTGAACGAGGACAGACTCAATGCTGTTAGGTTCCACATCGTTATGATGGGAGCCAATGGAGTTTACTACCCGGGGGTCTTCACCCATCTTTCGTGCTAACTCCATTCCCACTTCAGCATGGTTACCATCACCGTCAGTCTCAATTCCCTTCCCTATATCGTGAAAGAGGGCCCCCCGTTTGGCTAGCTCCTTGTCCGCGCCCACTTCAGCTGCCAGCGTCCCGGCAATAATGGCCACCTCCTTAGAGTGCAAGAGCACATTCTGCCCATAACTTGTACGGAAATATAATCTGCCCAAAGCCCTTATACCATCTTGACCGACGTTATGGATCCCCAGATCAAAAACGACCTTCTCTCCCTCTTCCAAGACAGTCTGATTAATTTCTTTTGTTACTTTAATCACTACCTCTTCAATTCGAGCCGGGTGGATTCGGCCGTCGGAAATTAACCTGGATAGAGAGACCTTGGCTATTTCCTTGCGAACTGGATCGAAACAGGAAATAACTACCGCTTCCGGTGTATCGTCGATAATGATGTCCACGCCGGTTAAGGTCTCCAAGGTACGGATATTTCTTCCTTCCCGGCCTATTATTCTTCCCTTCATTTCATCGTTGGGAAGGTTCACCGACGTTACAGTGACTTCGGAGCTTATGTCCGTTGCCAAACGTTGTATTGTTGTTACCAGAATGTCCCTTGCTTTCTTCTCCGCGGTTACTTGGGCCTCCTGCTCCAGCTTATTGATGATAATCTGAGCGTCCCGTTTTGCCTCATTCTGCATTGATTGGATAATGAGTTCTTTTGCCTCTTCAGCGCTAATAGCGGCGACTCGTTCCAACTCCTTCTTCCAACGCTCTTCCTGCTCGGACAGGTAGACCTCTCTCTCATCAGCTTTCTTTTCGCGCTCTCCGAGGGTCTGACCGCGTTTTTCGAGGTTAGTTATTTTGCTCTCCAAGTTTTCTTCTTTTTGTAAGAGTCTTTTTTCAAATCGCTGCAGCTCGTTTCTTCTTTCCCGATATTCGTTTTCTTGTTGATTTCTCTCCTGAATAAGTTGGTCTTTTACCTCAAGGAGGAGTTCCTTTTTTTTAGCTTCCGCCTCCTTGATTGCATCCTGCTGCAGACGCTCTGCTTTTTGCTCTGTAGAAGAGAGCTGAAATCTGGCATATAGCCAGCGTATAGTCCATCCTAGACCGATACCGGCCAGGGCGGCGATTATTGTTATAATAATTGACATATAATTCCCCAGTCATAATATGATAAAAAGTATACGGGTAAAAGGTAGTTTGTCAAGGTGGATACAACAGTTCTCAATCTAAAAGGCTTAAGGCCTTTTAGATTGAGAACTGACCTTCTATTTCCTTGAATTTGTTTGTAATTCAAAGGATTTAAGGCAAATTCTAAAAGGTAAATTCTCTAAGACTTCACCTTTTAGAATTGCTGAAGTGGATAATTCTTTATTGAGGCTCTTTCAAAATTGCCATTTTTCAGAGCCTTAATATATATAACATTAGCGGATCAGTTGTGTTGTAATTGGTTCATGTGTTCAATAACATCTTCCCAATTACTATCTACATGCTTGAAACCGAGGAAGAGATACGAGTCTTGATCTCTGAATACCATAGGCACAAGTACGAAAGAAGCAATCAAACCGGCATCCTCTGCATTCAATTTCTTCTGAAACCAGGGAAGCATCCGAGGAGACAACTTCGAAATAAAAAGCATTCTCTTCTTTAGAATCGTAAAAAACTCTTCCCCTCGGTACAGAACAAAGCTCTCCCGGCTCTCCTCTTTGAAACCGAGGGAGTTATCTAATCTGTATCCATTGTCCCCTTCAACAAGGAGTCCCGCCATAACAGCGTCCAAATGCTTAGAGACTTTCATAAGTGCTTTAGTGGTGCGTAAACCACCGTGTCGGAATCGTTTTACAACATTATCAAATAAAAATCCGCGCTTATCGAAATCTTTTATTTCACCCTTCTCCGAGATTACCTCTTTTTCCGCCGGCTCTTCATCGAGAACATCCATAAGGGGTAAAACAATATCATGACTGTTCATGAGAGTATCTATCCCGCTGGATATAGAACCTTCTTCCTCTTCACCGAATAAAACTGAATCTACCAATGCACCCATTTCTTGGTTGGAGGGCCCCTTTATGTTTTTATATACCTCATCCTTCACTGCGTAGGTACCGTCAACAAATTCTATTGACTCTTGATTGCTACGATAAATAGACATCACCTCGCCCATAGTAACAATATTTATTTTACCCATGTTCAAAAGTGGTCGTAATTTATCCTCAAGAGTATCTTGGCCCCTTTGTTTTTCTTCTTCCTTTTCCTCTTCTACCTCTTCTAGATCAGCTACTTCATCCAAGGACGCAAAACCGCTTTCCCAATCATGTTTCTCCGCGAAACCTCCGGGTCCCGCACTGGAAAAGAACGTATATCCTGGATAGTAATCTCCGGAAACCTGATAGAGAATAAATGTCTCATCCCCCGCTTGCTCCTCAACAATTTCTAGGGCGCTAAGGCTTTCCGGTTTTTCAAAGGGAAGAGGTTCAATATGGAGGAGCTCCTCATCTTTTGGTCCTTCCAGAATTTCGAGGGTCTCTTCTTCCTCAGGGAGCACTTCTGCTTCCTCGAGTTCCTCTACAGATAATTCCTCTAATTCGTCAAGTTCCTCGATCTCTTCAGGTTCTTCCTCCTTAAATTCCTCAATCTCCTCCGGCTCCTCCTCGACATACTCTCCCGGCTCTTCCGGTCGCTCTTCCACTTCAGTTTCCAGTGGTTCCCCTTCTTCTTCTATATATTCCTCTACTTCTTCACCTGTATCCGCCTCTTCGTACTCTTCTACTACTTCGGATTCACTCTCATCGTCTATTTCTTCAAGATCAGCCTGCTCCTCTGCTGCTTTTGGAGTAAGGGGAGCTTTAAAGAAATCAGCTTCACTTTCTTTTGCTGGTGTTATTTCTGCTTCCAACCACTGATAGCTCTCAGTTTCTTCTTCTCCGGTAGAAATTTCTTCACCTGCCTCCGGGACATCCTCCATTTCGCCGGTCTCGATTTCCGGAGACTCCTCTAAATCCTCGGCAAGATAAATCTCTTCTACCTCAGCTTCCTCTTCTTTTTCGCTTCTTTCTTCATCTTCAACCTCGAGCTCTTCAACCTCACCAAGTTCTTCGATTTCCTCTATATCTTCCGCTTCAAGCTCAGTTGCTTCCTCCGGTCCTTCGAGCTTCTCCTCTACCTCTTCAAGATCGGTTACTTCCTCCACCTCTTCGAGCTCTTCTGCTTCTTCAAGCTCTCCGGTATCGGTAAGCTCTTCCGTATCTCCCAGCTCCTCTACTTCTTCGTATTCCAGAGCTTCGTCAACTTCCCCTCGCTCTTCTTCATCTGTAACTTCCTCCACATCCACAGGTTTCATTCCAGCGGTAAAATCCGGTACGTCCTGCCCCGTTTCCTGGCTTTCTTCCCCTGTACCCGCGCTTGTTGCCGGGTGGCCCGTTCCTTGGGTCATGGCGGGGCTTTGCGTCGTTACAGAACCAGGAGGTAACACGATGTTTCCTCTGCTCAGTACCTTCTCCACTACCTCTTCAATATTTGCAATTTCTACAGGCCCTGAGAGTCTTCCTTCTTGCTGTCCACGTTCCGCTCGATATCCGATTACCCGAATAATCTCATCCCAGCTTCGATCGATCAGACCGTCGATTTTCTCTTCTTCCTGCTCCTTAAGTGATCCTATTCCCCGTTTTATTTGGCTTTTCACCTCTTCTCTTCGTAATACCAACTCACTCTTCCATCTATCCCAATCCAACTGTTCCTTATTTTGCACATACTCTTTTAAAAAGTTAATCTGGAAGCGTTTTATTCGTTCCGAGAGGACCAGTACTTTGTCTTGACGAAGAGATAGAAGTAAAAAGAGTAAGAGAAATGTTGTAACGAAGAATGATACCATGAGAATAATTTTTAATGGTTCACTTAAGACAAAAACCCTTTCTGGAAGGATATACCCTATAAACCCAATATCCTGGACATACCGACTAAAAAGATAGAGTTTTTCATCATCCTCTGTCTGTACTAGAGGTTCCAAGGTCAGCTCATTTGTTTTTGCTTCCCATGCAGTTGAAATGCTTTCGGAGATAGACGAAATTGTTTCATTGTCTGCACCGAAAATATATCCTTTTTCTTTAAAAAGATAAAAAGGACTGTCCGCTTCCAGGGTCCCATTTTTTATCAGAAATCTCTCTATGCTGCTTAGGGAAACAAAAAACTGAGCAGTACCCTTGAAAATATCCAGGGTATCGTAAAAAGGAAGCAGATAGACAATTCTATTTCCACTTGCATCGATTACTATATCGCCTTCTTGCTCCTTGTTTAGAGTAATTGTTTCCGCGTATTCCGGGGACACTACTTCTTCAAAATCCTTATATACTATGGTATACGTGTCCCTCTGCCTAACGTCCTGCTCATGGGTACTAAAATGAATATTGTTATTCATATCGACAAAACGCGCAAAAAGAAGGCCGGGCATTTCACTTTTTAAGGCTTCTAGTGCATTTCTTGTATTAAAAATGTCTTCTTCACTTCTATTTGGAAGGAATGAACGCCTTATATAGTCCTTCTCTATCAGTGATTGGAACCTCTTTTTATTCCTTTCATGGAAGTTCCTTAGAGATTCCTGGTACTTAGATATATCTTCAAAGACATTCTCAGTAATTCGCTTGTTATAAAATCTCGATTCGATTAGATCAAAAAGTCCTGAAAAGGCAAGAACGGCAAACACACTGAAAATAATAACGGTAATCAACAGGCTTATTGCCACCCTAAGAGATGAACGCATTATTAATTCCTTACCTCCACAGCTGAAGTATACACTCCCTTTAGTATCAAGGCAAATTTTACCTGTTCATTATTGAGTATCGGCCAGTAAAAAGATTTCATTGAACCTTTTTACCCATAAACAATAAGCAGCTGAGTCGAAAATAAGAAAATCTAGCCATTATTGAGGCTCTGAAAAATAGCATTTTGAAAGAGCCTCGGTAATTAATGTTATTGCTCAGCAGCCAATCTATCCGCTTTAGTAAAACCTAAAAAAAAAGCACATCGAATAATCACAGCTTTCGATGTGCTTACATCTATGTTCAACAGCAGTATATCCTTATTCGGCCGACTTTTCTTCTGGATTGTCGTCTTCTTCAGACTTATCTGTTTTCTTCGAAGTAGACACTTCTTCTTTAGCTTCCAAAGCTTCCGGCTCCTCCGCAGAAGTGTTCTCTTTAGGGGTAGGGGAGACCGCTTCTGCTGCTTCAGGAGTTTCAGCAGCTTCCGTGTTGTCGGCATCGGCATCAGGATCTACTACTGCTTCCTGCTCTTTCTTTACTTTACTTTCCTTTGCCTTTTTTGGAGCTTTCTCAGATTCTATTGTAGTTTTTTTCTTTTTCTTTTTTGTTGATTTTTTTGCGTCTTCGGATTCCTCATCGGTACCAACAAGTTCCAGCAGGACCATTTCCGCGGCATCATTCTTACGAAATCCCATTTTTAACACTCGAGTATAACCGCCGGGACGGTCTACGTATCTCGGCGCGATGTCTAGAAAGAGTTTTGCCAGTACTTCCTTATCGTGAATCCTTTTAGCGATAATTCGCCTGTTATGTACGGAGTCTTCTTTCGCCCTAGTGACCATCTTTTCGGCTGTACGCTTTATCGCTACGGCCTTTGCCTTTGTGGTCTTTACCCGCTCGTAGCGCAAGAGAGATGTAACTAAATTACTATGCAGTGCCTTTCTATGGCTCGCCTTTCTTCCAAGTTTATTGAAACCTTTCCTATTGTTCATTACTTTCTTCCTTTTTCGCCTGGAGTTTCTTCGAGTTCTTTAAGACGCTGTAATCCGTCATTCCCAGACCTAGGTTCCACTCTTTCAGTTTCTCTTTTATTTCTAAGAGAGATTTCTTCCCAAAATTCCTTGTTTTCGCGATTTCTTCTTCTGTTTTCCTCGTCAGGTCACCAATTGTCTTGATATTGGCATTTTTTAGGCAATTACTGGATCGTACGGACAGCTCCAACTCCTCTACGGGAGTGTCTAAAAGTGCTTTTATCCTCTCTTCGTCTTCATCCAACTCTTCATGGGAACCTATGGTATCTTCATCAAAATTGATAAAGATATCAAAATGGTCCTTTATGATTTTTGCAGCCTCGGCCACGGCATCCTCAGGGGGAATAGTACCGTCGGTCCAAACGTCCATTACCAGTTTGTCATAGTCGTTGCGCTGTCCTACCCTTGTGTTCTCAATGGAGTACTGTACTCTTTTTATCGGTGAGAAAACAGCATCCATAGGAATAGTACCGGTAATTTCAATGTATTGTTCGTTCGTCTCCGATGGTACGTAGCCTCGTCCTAGGTCTATCTGTAGTTCGATATCTATATTTGCTTTTTCCATCAGGGTCGCAATCTTTAAGTCCTTATTCAAGACCGTTATATCGTTTCCTGCCTCTATGTCTGCTCCTGTAATTTCTCCTTTGTTCCTACATTCAACCAAGACAGACTTCTGCTCAACATCTCCGCTAAGATTTATCTGTAACTGCTTCAGATTGCTTAACACCTCCGGAGTATCTTCTACCACCTCCGGTATTGGTTCATATTCACTGGAAATAATGTGTGGTGCCCCTTCCTCATTATAACTGGTAATTTTTACAGCACTGACTGCAAATCCCTGTATCGAGGACAGCAGGACCCTTCGCAAAGTGTTTCCTATTGTTGTTCCGTATCCTCTTTCAAAAGGGTATGCAATAAACCTTCCGTGGAATTTATCAACTTCCGTATGCTCGAAGGTTATACCCTTCGGTTTTTTAAACCCTTTTAAGAGATTTTTTCTCGCCATGGATACTCCCTATATTCAATTATCGTGAGTACAACTCAACTATTAGCTGCTCGTTCACATCCGCTAGATCGGTAACATCCCCCCTTCTGGGGTTCGCCATTACTTTTCCCTTCATTTGATCAGGATCCAACTCTAGCCATGGATAAACCCCGGAACGGGTATACTCTTTAAGACTCTCCTTTATGCCGACAAGTTTTCTGCTCTTCTCTTTTACCTCGATTTCATCATGTTCCCGGGTAATATATGAAGGGATGTTTACTCTTCGACCATTTACATGGATATGTCCATGACTAACTAACTGTCTTGCCTGTTTCCGGGAAGACGCAAAGCGTAACCGGTAAACCATATTGTCCAACCTTCTCTCTAAAAGTTCAATAAGGTTATCGCCGGTCTTACCAGACATTCGGTCTGCCCGTTCGAAGAATATATTGAACTGTTTTTCCAACATTCCATACATCCGTTTTACCTTCTGTTTTTCTCTAAGCTGGATGCCATAATCGGAGAGTTTCTTCATTCTTGCCCTAGGAGATTTACCTGGCGGGTTTCTC
>CAYXSD010000001.1:124823-146962 GCA_964466335.1 uncultured Spirochaetales bacterium | reverse complement strand
AGAGCACGTGACTTGTAATCTCGGGGTCGTCGGTTCGAATCCGACAGATGGCTTGACAGTTTTTTTGACTGCATGATAGTCTTGGTACTTCGTGGGGAGGTTCCCGAGCGGTCAAAGGGGGCAGACTGTAAATCTGTTGGCTCAGCCTTCGAAGGTTCGAATCCTTCTCTCCCCATAGTCCCTATAATTCTCTCATAAGCAAGAAAGAGAACGCCTCATGGAAAAGAGTAACTGGTACGATGCACAGGGCTTGCATTTTACCTGTACAAAATGTTCTGCCTGCTGTCGATTTGATCCCGGATACGTATTCCTGTCACAAAATGATCTGAACAGATTGACCGAAGCATTGGGTATGAAAGAGGAAGATTTTATTAGTTCCTACTGCATGAAGGTATCTATTCGGGGGTTCAAACGACTAAGTCTTAAGGAGAAAAACAATTTCGACTGCATCTTTTGGCAAAACGGGGGATGTTCTGTTTATGAATTCAGACCATTTCAGTGCCGGAGTTACCCCTTTTGGCCTGCATTTTTAGAAAGTCCTGAGAGTTGGAATAATTTGAATAAAAGCTGTCCCGGTGTAAACAGAGGAGAGCTGCATCGAAGTAAAAAAATTAGGAAATGGTTAAAAAAAAGGATGGAGGAACCATTCATTTTACTATAAACTATATGGGCACATGGGGAATATTCAAAGACAAACAGATAAAACCGCAGATGTGAGACAGCAACAAACTGGATAAGGGGTTAATAACGTAATGAAAGTCCGTTTTTGGGGAGTTCGAGGTTCCCTTCCCACCCCCCTTACACCTAGTCAGATACAGAATAAAATTACCGCGGTGGTACAGAGAATTAAGCAGAAGGACATTCAGGATACCGAGTCCAGAGTGCAGTTTTTACATTCTCTTCCACCCTTCCTCTTTGGTACGGTGGGAGGGAATACAACCTCTATTGAGATTCGCCTCTCAGATGATACCCTCATAATAATAGACTGCGGTTCAGGCATTCGAGAGTTGGCAAATTCTCTGAAAATCCGAAGGGAACATATTAGAAATTATCACATCTTTTTCACCCATTTTCACTGGGACCACATTATGGGATTGCCGTTTTTTACGCCTCAAGCCTACGACCCCCGTTGTTCTATTACCTTTTACAGCCCCGTGAAAGGGTTTGAAAGTTTTCTTAGGGAACAAATGAAGTACCCCTATTTCCCCATTACCATGGATGTTATGAATGCCACCTTGAGGTTTGTAGAAATTGAAAATTCACCCATGAAAATCTCTAACGCCCTTATATACTGGAAAGAGGTTAAGCATCCAGGTGGTTGCTATTCTTATAAATTTGTAGAACAAGGAAAGGCATTTATTTTTTCAACGGATACAGAATTAACGGAAAAAGATTTTGTTCATACAGAAGAAAACACCGGGTTTTATGAAAAAGTTGATGTATTGGCCATTGACAGTCAGTATACTTTGGACGAAGCAATAGAGAAGTATAATTGGGGCCATTCTTCCTATAGTATGACCGTTGATTTTGCAACGGAGTGGAAGATTAAACACCTCGTTCTCTTTCATCATGAACCTCTTTACCAGGACAATAAGATCTACAGTATCCTGAATTCAGCAAAATGGTACAAAAATCATTTGGAAAGCGGTGAAATCCGTATTTCGATTGCAAGGGAAGAGATGGAAATACAATTATAATGATAACCTTGACATCGAAGGAACTGACAGGTATGTATCTCTACCTCAAAGAGAACCAGGAAAGCTTGGATACTGTATTGGATTCTCTTTTGCATAGAATTGAAAAGGTGTTGTATCAGTATGTATCCATAGGCGAATTGGAAGGATTAAGGGAAAAATACAACAGAGGATTTGATATTTTAGCAAAAAAAGGGTATTAATTAAGGTATGAAAAGAGTTGTTTTTCTTGTTTGCTGTCTTATTTGTGTTCTAGGAATAAATACTCACCTAGTGGCATATAATCCTCCAACTGGGGGTCAGAGTGTTTTGGACCTTCTCTCACCGACCTTCCTAGCCGGGGGGCACCATATTACTTCTTTGGAATCTCCCCAAGCGGACGCGCTTAACCCTGCAATATCAGGAGCTAAACAGCGTATCGCCCTGGACTTGGGGTATATAGCACTTATTGGTTTTGGCGATGAAAAGGGTTGGAAGGGGCATAACGCGAATTTAGGAATAACAATTCCTACAAAAGTAGGGGTATTTACCACTTCGGGTCACTTTGTTCATTCTCCTTTTTCCGGCCTTGACCTGGGGACCCTTGGGAACCTTCGGTTTTCATTCGCAAAGGACCTTTATTCTGACCTCCTCTTTGGGGCGGGGATTGGTCTTACCCTTGGTGCAAATGATGTTTTTGATTGGGGTTTAGGATTGGACCTTGGAATACTGCACCTTCCGGGTGATCTTGGTATTTTTAAGAATTTCCGATGGGGAGTGGCAATCCAGAATATGGGTAAATGGTATGCGCCGGTCCCTCAGATGACTCCCTATCCAGCTCCCTTTACCCCTGTTTTCGGAGTAGCTTTCGATTTAGTTGATACGGAGCCTTTTGATTTCGGCCTAAAGGCAGACCTGGGATTTCCCTCCTTCCAAAACGCCTATGCAAGTTTGGGGGGAGAATTCACTCTCTTCGATACTGTAGCAATTCAGGTAAACGGGAGGGTGGACGCCCAAGAACTCTTTAACGAAGCAGTGACATCAAGAAGTTTTATTCCGTCTTTCGGGGTGTCTTTTACCTTGACCACGGACATAGGTAAGGACGTTACCTTTATCAGTGAAAGGGGATGGAGCAAAAGTGAGGTAAAAACCCAGTTTGCAGCGGCGCCTCTCTACGAAGGAATATGGGGTTTTGGCGCGGGATTAAACGTTCCGCTCGGTGTTATAGACAGCAATCCCCCGGAAATAGGGGTCTCTTACGATACACCAATATACATGTCGCCTAACAATGACGGAACAGCGGATGTGTTGGAATTCCCTGTCTCCATAGAGGATGAACGCTTTGTTATGGGCTATACGCTGTCCATCTACGATGAGAAAGGTACGCTTATTCAGGAGATAGAAAACAAAGAAAAGCGCCCGGAAAATGAGGGTTTTCAAAATTTCATTGACAGATTAACTGCCGTTAAGCAGGGAATAATAGTTCCGGAACAGCTACGTTGGGACGGGAAGACAATGAGTGGAGCTACTGCGGAAGACGGAACATATACCTTTACCGTTTCCGCCTGGGACGATAATAACAACATCGCGACCACCCAAGAGTACAGTGTACACATAGATAACACACCACCGGAAATCGTCCTGGAAGAACCAATGGTAGCGGAGAGGATTTTCTCACCAAATGGTGACGGTAATAAAGACCAATTTACCTTTACCCAGGAAGGTTCTGCTGAAGACCTCTGGAAGGGAAGAATCTACGATACGACAAAACAAACAGTAAAGGAATTGGCCTGGGAAGACGGACCGCCGGTTGCCTTTTCTTGGGACGGTAAGAACGAGGAAGGCGTGCTTGTTCCCGATGGAATATACGGTTATGAGATAGAATCAACGGATAGAGCCGGAAATTCTACAAAAGCTAAGCTTGAAAACATCATCATCAATACCCAGATAACACCGATAAACATAAATATAAGTACTTCTTACTTTTCACCGAACGGAGACGGCGTAAAAGACAGTATGGAGTTTATCCCCTCCGTACCTATACAGTCGGGGATAATCTCTTGGGACCTGGTCGTACAAAGAAAAGAGGGAATGGAGGTAAGAAGGTACTCCGGTGAAGATTCTCTTCCCGATACAATAGTGTACGAAGGGAGAAATAATTCCGGAGATATAGTCCCGGAAGGAGAGTACCAAGCGATTTTAATGGTGCGATATCAGAACGGAAATATTCCGGAAGAGAGCTCTCCCACCTTTCACGTGGATCTTACTCCTCCGCGTGCTTCGGTTTCCCTGGAATATCCAGTTTTTTCACCCAATGCCGATGGTAAGAAAGATCTGATGGTCTTCTTCCAGGAATCCACTCCGGAAGATTTTTGGAACGGTAAAGTAACCGATGAGAAGGGAAATACCGTTAGAAATTACACCTGGATAAAACAGGTAGATAGAAGGGCAACATGGGACGGACATAACAGCGGAGGAAAATTACTTCCTGACGGAAGGTACTCCTATAGAATAAGTGCGGTGGACAGGGCCGGTAACAGAGGTGAATCGGAACCGGTATTTATTACCTTAGACACAGAAGAGACACCTCTCCTTCTATCAGCGGAGCATCAATTCTTTTCCCCCAACGGGGACGGTATTAAAGATACTGTGAAACTCTTCCCAACATTAGAAGAACCTTCCGGTATACGAACGTATACCCTCTCTATATTAAATAGTAAGGGAAACAGCATACGTACCTTCCAGGGAAGGGCGAATGTACCGGAATTTATTATCTGGGATGGTTTCGACAATGAAGGCGAGAAGGTGGAAGATGGGGAGTATTCCGCGAAAATGACCGTTCTCTACGAAAAGGGTAATGAACCCGAAGCAAAAACAAGACCGTTTACGCTGGACACGCTAGCTCCCAAGGTAACCTTAGACACGGAATATCGTCTTTTTTCTCCGGAAGGAGACGGCAACAAGGATACCTTGGAAATAAACCAAGACACTTCGGAAGAAGAGGTATGGAAAGGAGTTATTACAGATAGTGAAGGAAAGGTCGTTAGAGAGTACTACTGGAAGGGTACCGTACCGGACCTTTCATGGAACGGTACGGATGAAGACGGGAATTCAGTTCCCGACGGCACATATACGTATACCCTTGAATCGGAGGATAGGGCCGGGAACAGAGGAAAGAGTAGTATCGATACTATTACAATAGACACGACCCCCACTACCATTTTTGTAGTTGTTGATAAAGAAGCAATTTCCCCTAATAACGATGGAATTGAGGATAGTCTGGAAATTCAAACTATCATTAACAATGAGCAAGGTCTTATCAATTGGTACTTGGAAATAACTCACGAATTAGGCGAGGTAATAAAAACATTCAAAGGTACAGGTATTCCGGAAAAAGTAATATGGAACGGCAGAGATGAATCGGAAAATGTAGTTGAGGGAAGGTATACAGCCGTCTTAAGGGCAGAGTACAAGAAGGGAAACAAACCTATTTCGAACTCTCTTCCCTTTGTTGTGGATATTTCGCCGCCGAAAGTGGGAATAGATATGAGACCTGTACCCTTCTCCCCTGACAACGATGGTTTGGAAGATGAGCTCCATATATATTTGAATGTAGAAGATCTAGTAGGTGTAGAAGAATGGAGTTTGAATATTAAAGATCCTAAAGGGGTCGATTTTTACTCCTTCCATGGAAAGGGCACACCTTCTAACGAGTTAGTATGGGATGGCCTTTCCGATAACGGAGAACTGGTTATGGCCGCGGAGGATTATCCTTGGACATTCAAGGCAGTAGATAAGGTAGGAAATGAAGCAGAAAAGAGAGGGGAAATACCCGTAGACATTCTGGTAATCAGAGATGGAGACAGATTAAAAATCCGGATTTCAAGCATTAATTTTGCGCCGAACAGTCCGGAGTTGGTCCAGGATGATGAGGACATAAAGGAGAAAAACCAGCGAGTGCTCACCAGATTGGCAGAGATACTAAATAAGTATAAATCCCACTCAATAAGGATTGAAGGGCACGCGGTAAGTGTCTACTGGAGCGATCCGGAAAGGGCAGAACGGGAGGAGGAAGAAGAGTTAAAACCCCTTTCCCTTGCAAGAGCGGAGACCGTTAAGCAGGCCCTGGGAAAACGAGGAGTCAGAGAAGACAGAATTCAGGTGCGGGGGTTAGGTGGAACAGAACCGCTTGTCCCTCACAGTGATTTGGATAATCGTTGGAAAAATCGGCGGGTAGAATTTATATTAGTCCGTTAGATATGTTCGTTTTGGTTAATAGATTAGAAGAAAACTCTAGGAAACAGGATTGAAAATAATAATACAATTAATATTTGCCCTTGTGGCTTTAATCCTCTTCGTTGGAATCCTTGCTATTGGCATGGCATACTATCTGAATGCTCCCCCGGAGCTCGAAAACCCGGAAGCCCTAATATTCGAGGTCAAAAAAGGGGAGCCAGTTTCAGCTATTGCGGATCGATTGAAAAAAAAGGCTATAATACGGTCCTCTTTGCTGCTTCGGATAATTTCCAAACTAGAAAATACTGAAAAGAAATTTAAAATAGGAAATTATAGAATAGATGCGGATAAAACAACGTTAGAAGTACATAATCTTTTAGTTTCAGGAAAAGAGATACTAAAACAGGTAACAATACCTGAAGGGTGGACAAGCTCAAGAATAGCGGAGTATTTGGAAAATGAAGGTATAACAGGAAAGGAGGCGTTTTTACACAGTATAAAGGATACTGGCCTGTTGAAGGACTATCGAATATCCGGCGGGACAGCAGAAGGCTTTTTATATCCGGATACCTATCGTTTTGCTGAAGATTATCCAGCAGAGAAAGTAGTACGGCATATGGTGGCCAATTTTTATGAAAATTTGGAAACAATCTATCCGAAATACAAAGAAATGACCCGCGAAGATATTGTTAGGAAGGTTATTCTTTCTTCCATAGTTGAGCGGGAGTATCGTCGTAAGGATGAAGCTGCAATAATAGCCTCTGTTTTTGAAAACAGGTTAGACAGGAGTATGCGATTGGAATCCTGTGCTACGGTAGGATATGTTATTTCGGAAGAGTTGGGGATGCCATACCCAAAAACCCTGACTATTGAGGACACTAATAGGAATTCCGAATACAATACATATATTCATAAGGGTCTTCCCCCCGCGCCAATCTGTAATCCTGGAAAGGTGGCTTTAAAGGCCTCATTTGAACCTGAAGAAACGGAGTATCTATTTTTTTTGCTAAAAGATCCTGAAACAGGAGAACATTTTTTTTCCTCCTCCTATAAGGATCATAATAGAGCAAAATCACTCTATTTAAAAAGCATACCTCAGCGTTAGCAAGTTGGGATTATAGGTACTATTATAGACTGTGGGCCGGTTGGCTAATGGTAGAAGAAATTAAGTAAGGCGCGTTCAACTTACCATTTTCAGAGCCTCATGAAATTTTGAAGTGACTGAATTAAAAGATATGGATGGAAGAGTACCAAAAGAAACAATTCAAACGATTTTGCAGAAATGCGATCATCTTCAAATTTTTAATGATTATGTAACGTTAAAAAAACAAGGCGCAAAATACATGGGCCTTTGCCCGTTTCATGAGGAGAGGACTCCAAGCTTTACAGTTGATTCGGAAAATGGCCTCTACTATTGCTTTGGTTGCCACGCTGGCGGGAACACAATCCAGTTCCTTATGGAAATGGAGAACATATCATTTCTGGAAGCCCTTAAACTGCTAGCACAGCGAACGGGGGTAGAACTACGTAAGGAAGCTTCAAAAAATGGAGAGGAATCCAAGAGAGGAGCTTTAGAGGAGCTTTTTAAGCGTATAACAAAAACGTTTCAGCATTTTCTGCTAAACAGCGAAGAAGGCAGGAAGGGAAAAAAATATTTATTGAATAGGGGAGTTAAAGAGGAGAGCCTTGAAGGTTTTCAAATAGGTTGGGCTCCAGGGGAATACAGATGGCTGTATAGTTTCCTGAGAAAAAAAAACTATTCCCCAGAATTTCTAAAAAAAACAGGCATGTTTTCAAAAAAGAATCCGGAGATAGCTATTTTCAGGAATAGAATTATCTTTCCAATATGTGACCGAAAAAATAATGTTATTGCCTTTGGCGGGAGAAGTATAAGCGACGACGGACCAAAGTATATCAACTCTTCAGAAACAGAAGTATTTGTAAAGAGAAATCACTTATTTGGGATAAATCTTTCTTTGCCAAATATAAGAAAAACTAGTACATTTGTAGTAGTCGAAGGATATATGGACGTCATCTCACTGTATCAGGAGGGCATCGACAATGTTGTTGCTCCCCTGGGTACTGCTTTGACGGAAGAACATATTCAGTTCCTCAGGAGGTATGCTGAACGAGGGGTGTTGCTTTTCGATGGTGACGAAGCCGGACAGAGGGCCGCAAAAAAGGCCATTCTTCTCTGCGAAGAGAGGGGTGTGGAAACTCAGGTTGTTGATCTGCCGGAAAATGAAGATCCGGCGGATATCGTAAAAAATAAGGGTAATGCATCGTTGCACAATTTACTGAAATACCCTATAAATAATTTTGAGTACATTGTAAAAAAGGGATTAAAAAAATACGATGTAGATATACCGGAGGGCAAAAATCAATTATTCAGTGAATGTATTCCTTTTATTGATGCTACAAAATCAGAAATAAAACGAGATAGCTACTTTAAAACCCTGGCAGATGTCCTGGATGTACCTATTAAATCAGTAATTGACGATTTTAATAAGCGAAAAGGCAATAATAAGCGTAAAGAGGAGCATTACCAAAAAGATACAGACTCTACAGTAGAAAGAGGAAGTGAACTGTTTTTAATGACGGTGGCAGCTTTAAGTCCTGAGCTATTTGGGCGAGTACGAAATGAAATACAGCTTAGAGAACTTGAAAGTGAAGATGCCCGTGAAATATATACTGCTTTAGAAGATGCCTATAGAAACGAGACATTATCTTTGGATACAGTAATTAGCGGCATAGAGAACAAGAATGTAAGGGATTACATTATTCAAAGAAATGCAACTGAGGAGTTCATCGTAAACAAGCAAGAATTGGTTAAAGACGCGTTAAAAGCTGTTAAACGCAGAATAATTGAGAAAAAAATAAGGGTCCTGATAAAAGAAATCCGAAAGGTGGAAGCAAGCCAGGACAGTAAAGAAGAGCTGCATGAACTATTATCTGAGAAAATGTATTTAGATGAGGAATTAGATAAACTGAGGTTACGTAGTAATGGCTGAATTGCAAACAGATCCAGCAGTGCAGAAACTCATAGAACACGGTAAGAAAAAGAAGACTATCAGCTACGATGAGGTTAGTGACTTTCTACCAGATGAGATTGTAAATACCGATAAAATCGATGAGGTTCTGGCACTGCTTGAGAAGAATAAAATAAATATTGAGGAGGAAGATTTATCTCTGGAAGAAGAGGACCTTGAAGAGTCCGAGGAAGACACGCAGGGTCCTGACGCGGAAGAAGAGGCACAGGAAACTGAGAAGACAACTTCAGATAAAAAAAAGAAAAGAAAGATACTTCTCAACGACAAAGATTCTTCTATTGACGATCCCATTCGACTCTACCTAAGGGAGATCGGCAAGGAAAACCTTCTAACTGCCGAGCAGGAAGTAGAGTTATCCAAAAAAATGGAAGATGGCGAAAACATAATAAAAAGAGTAATTAAAGAATCGGGCATGATAATACCCGAACTCTACTCTCTTATGGAAAAAACCTTCTCCAGACTTGACCCTCGAGAAATGGACCTATCAAAGAAAGAGATTTCAGAGCTGCTTGCGGAGAAAAGACGCTTAAATCAGTATTATCGGGAGCCTCTAAGAGACATTGCACCTCTGCTTAAACAGTACGTAGACGCAAAGAAAAAGGTCGTTTCGCTGGGGGGCGACATCATTAGTGATGAAAATATCAGAAAAAAACGACAGCAGTTATTAAGAAGGATTAACCATATTGACATCCATCAGGAAGAAATCCTTAAATTCTCGGATAAATTTACAAATGCTACCCGTAAAATACGGAAGTACCAAAGAGAGCAGAAGAAAATTGAGCGTCGTTTGAGAGTAACAAATTCAAAAGAACTGAGAACTCTAGGAAGGGGTCTTGCAATTGGCGACAAAAAGAGGAAGATCGAGGAAGAACTCATTCTTTCTTCGGACCAAATTAAAGAGAAAATCCGCCAGATACAAATAATGGAGAAAAACCTTAAGGGCTTAGAGGTAAATTTTGAGAACTCTATAGTAGATATCCTGGCCATGTCGGATGAGATTTACCATGGCAAAACCATGATGAAGACTGCCAAGGACAGGTTGATAAAAGCTAATTTAAGGCTTGTGGTAAGTATAGCAAAAAAGTACACAAATCGTGGGTTGCATTTTTTTGACCTTGTTCAGGAAGGAAATATTGGACTTATTAAAGCTGTCGAGAAATTTGAATATAGAAAGGGGTATAAGTTTTCTACCTACGCTACATGGTGGATACGTCAGGCAATAACAAGATCGATATCGGACCAAGCGAGAACTATTCGAGTCCCGGTCCATATGATTGAGCAAATTAACAAGGTTGTCCGAGAAAGCAGACAGCTTATGCAGGTGTTAGGCAGAGAACCTGCGGATGAAGAAATTTCAGAACGTCTTGGATGGTCAGTAGCGCGGGTGAAATCGGTGAAAAACGTTGCCCGGGAGCCTATATCCTTAGAGACCCCCATTGGTGAGGAGGAAGATTCTCTTCTCGGGGATTTTATAGAGGACAAAGATGTTGAAAACCCATCCAGCCAAACAGCCTTTCGGATTCTACAGGAACAGCTTCAGGATGTTCTAGAGACTCTTCCGCCCCGGGAACAGGAAGTTCTTAAGATGCGTTTTGGTTTGGAAGATGGATATTCACTGACTCTTGAAGAGGTAGGGCTATATTTCAATGTTACCCGAGAGCGAATAAGACAGATCGAGGCAAAGGCCTTAAGAAGACTTCGCCATCCAAAGCGAAGTCGAAGATTAAAAGATTATATTGATCATTAGGAGAAGATTGTTATGATGCAGGATGTGTTTGATAAACTAAGGGCCCTTCAGGATATTCTTTCTAAAAAATACGAAATTGAAAGGGAAATAACGGAAATTCCTAAGGCACTTACCACCAAAACTGAACTCTTGAATCGACTCAAAAAGACCTACGTAGAAAAAAACAACGAGCTGGATGAAGCAAAGAAGAATATTCGAAAATTTCGTACACTCCTTCAGGAGGCAGAGCTTCAAAGGGAAAATTATGAAAAGCAAATGGATCTTATAAAAACCCAAAGAGAGTACGAGGCCTTAGACAAAGAAATAAAAGACGCAATTGAAAAGGAACAACAGTTTCGTAAGGATATTCTCAAAGAGGAGAAAGAAGCCGAAGAGCTGGAACATAACCTTGAGCGGGAAGAAAGCATGATTCAGCAACAGGAAGAGGAACTGAAAGATGAACAGGAGAAGATAAAAAACGAGAGCAAGGAAAAGGAAAAAATGCTTAACGATCTCAAAAAAGAAGAAAAAGGCATTATTCCTGATCTTGATGAAGAGATTGTTTTTAAATTTGAACGGATTATTAGGAGCAAATCCGGGTTGGGAATTGTTCCAATAAAGGGTGCGGTATGTACTGGGTGTCATATGGAACTTCCCGCGCAATTTGTTAACGATGTTCATAAAGGTGAATCTATACTCTTCTGCCCCTACTGCAGCAGGATTCTTTTTTATCAGGATGAAGAGGAAGAGGGCGGCACTTTCTTTGAGGATGAAGACGCGGGAAGTTTGGCAGATATTGCGGCGAAAATGGATATTGAGGCATAAATATCATTGTGTATTCGCAAAATACGTGAAGAATCCCCTTCAAACTAGTTTACATTCAAGGATAATTGAATTATAAATTTGTCCTAAGTTACTATAAGTAGGAGAAAATACTGCAGGTCTGTACCGTCGCTGTCGATGATATCGACAGAGGAAAGTCCGGGCTTCATAGAGCAGGATGCCGGATAACATCCGGGCGCCGGTAGAGATATCGGTGACAGAGAGTGCCACAGAAACAATACCGCCGCTCTCGGGAGCGGTAAGGGTGAAAAGGTGGGGTAAGGGCCCACCGCTTTCCCGGTAACGGGATAGGCAGGGTAAACCTCATCCGAAGCAAAGTTAAGCAGCAGAAAGGCTTGCTCGGCCATATCTGCGGGTAGACTGCTAGAGGTAAACGGAAACGTTTATTAAAGATAGATGACGGTATACGACAGAACCCGGCTTATGGACCTGCTTTTTTTGATTGAACAATGTGTTATATAGGATTATGCTGGTAGATACTAATGCTATTACCTGAGGACAGATATAATTTTTCTGCAAAGAAAAAAAAGAAAAAGGGTAGATTAGGATTCCTTTTGTTCGGAATCGTCCTTGTGGCAGCGGCAGTAGGATCGGTTTTATACTTAAACTATTCGGACAGTCTTTTAAAGAGAGAAAAATCGTCCGAAGAAGTTATAAAAGAGTATTGGAGGGTCCAGAAATACAAGGAATTAATAGATTTGACCGAAAGCGAGCTTCTTGAAGACCCTCTACATCCAACTGCCCTGGTGTTTAACGGGTTTAGCTCCTTCTACCAATCGACCAGAGAATTTACTTTGGAGGAGAAACTACCTTATCTCGATAAATCGGTCTTGGTATTGAGAAAAGCTCTTCTTCTCGATGAAATACCACTCAGAGAAGGGGTATACTATGTTTTGGGAAAAGCTTACTACCATAAAGGCAGGTACTACTCTGATCTTGCAGTAAAGTATCTACATAAATCCTTGGAAGCGGGGTACTCAGGGGAGGATACGTACGAGTACCTTGGATTGGCCTATAACAATATGGAGAACTACGCGGAAGCCGCAAAATATTTCGGCCTGGCAGTAGAAAAAAGGCCTACAGATGTACTCTATCTTACACTTGCTCAGATCTTTATAAAATTGGGAAGGGATGATGAGGTAGAGGAATATCTTATACGGGCTGTCAACATGACTGGCGATTTGTCTTTAGAGGAAAGGAGCAGGTATCTCCTGGCGAATTTTTATATGCAAAAGGGAGAACTGCTTAAGGCGGAGGACCAGTATAAAAAAATAGTGGAAAAGAATGAAAATGCCGCGGATGCTCATTTTCATTTAGGGGAAATTTATAATAAAATGAACGATACGGTGAAAGCACGAGCTGAATGGAGGAAAACATTGTCAATTGATCCTTCACATTACGGCGCGAGATTGAATTTATACAACTAGTTCGGAGGTAGTCATGGGGGTGTTTGATGCCTTTACATCAGATATAGGTATTGATTTAGGAACTTGTAATACTCTTGTATACGTACGAGGAAAAGGAATCGTTATCAGCGAACCCTCAGTCGTGGCAGTTGAGAGGGGAACGAAGAAAGTTGTTGCTGTTGGAGCGGAAGCAAAGCGAATGCTCTGGAAAACTCCCGGAGATATTATTGCTATTCGGCCGTTAAGGGATGGTGTAATTGCCGATCTTGAAACAACGGAAAAGATGATTCGTTACTTCATTAATAAAATTCTTCCAAGAAGGTGGTTTGTTAAACCCAGAATGGTAATAGGTGTACCCACTTGTATAACCGAAGTAGAAAGAAGGGCAGTGGAGGAAAGTGCCTACAAGGCAGGCGCTAGGGAAGTAAAAGTAATAGAAGAATCTCTTGCCGCGGCAATAGGGGCAGAGATGCCTATTTTTGAGCCGGCCGGCCACATGGTGTGTGATATCGGCGGAGGAACAACGGAGATTTCTGTTATATCCCTCGGGGGAATGGTTGTAACAAATGCAATACGCCTCGGCGGGGATGAGTTTGACGAGGCGATTATAAAGCATGTCCGAAGTGTACATAACCTCATCATTGGAGAGCAAACAGCGGAAACCCTTAAAATGACAATAGGGAATGCCTATCCGGATAAACAAATAGAAAAAATGGAAATAAAAGGTACCGACGCTATAACCGGTCTGCCGAGACGTCTCGAAATTGATAGTGTTGAGGTTAGAGAATCTCTTCAAGAACCGATTAACGCCGTTATTGAGGAGATTAAACGTACTCTAGGAGAAACCCCCCCGGAATTAGCCGCCGATATTGTAGAACGTGGCATTGTTATGACCGGTGGAGGTTCTATGCTGAAGGGGCTCCCAAAATTAATATCAAAGGAGACGGGGGTGCCTGTGATACTAGCGGAGAACGCCCTCCTCTGTGTTGCTATGGGTGCGGGAATGTACTTTGAGCATTCTAAGAAGAATGCAAAGTCTAATAGGACCATCTATAACAGCATGAACAGCTGAAAACAGCGGATCATTAATGGGTAGGTTTGGGTCCTTAAAAGAAAAACATAAAACAGAAACGGTACTTGCCGGGCTTTTACTTATCTCAATAATACTCATCATTATCAGTACAAACACTGTTGTGTTTAAGCCTAAACAAGTCGGCTTAACTATTTTTTCGACCATACAAAAAGGATTTTCAGGTGTAGGCTCTTTCTTTTCAAGGACGGTGAATTCCATTGGCGAGTTACAGGACCTTAGGGCGGAGCATCAGGAGCTCCAAAAACGAATGACGGAGTATAGATCTCTGGAACGAGATATCCTCGAGCTGAAAAATGAAAACGCGGAACTCAGAGAGCAGCTGGATTTCTCGAATAAAATCGGATATGAGCATGTTGCTGCCGAAATAATCGGAAAGGACCCGGGCAATATTTTTAGTACCATTACTATAAACAAGGGTTTAGTCCATGGTCTAAAAAAAGGAATGCCGGTAATCGCTTATCAGGATGGATTTCAAGGGTTAGTGGGTAAAATAGTAGACCTTGGACGAGGAACATCTAATGTACTTCCTCTAATAGATAGATCATGCTATGTCGCGGCTAGACTTCAGACAACAAGATACGAAGGTCTTGTCTCCGGAAGGGGTCGAGGTGAGGAAACAGTAGTAATGCAGTATGTAAAAAAAAGAGCGCGAAATGAAACAAAGTATGGTGATTTGGTAATAACATCGGGAATGCGCTCTCTCTATCCTAAGGGTATATACATAGGACGGGTACGGGAAATAGAGGCAAAGGAGTACGAGACATCTTTACAGCTGACAATTGAAACAATCATCGATTTCTCAAGACTCGAGTATGTGTTCGTATTAAAAACTGAGGGAGCTCAAAAATGAAGCCTATCCAGTGGGTCCCCACGGTCATTATTCTCGCAGCGATGTTTCTTCAATCGACCATCTTAAAGGGCATTTCCATTGGTGGTGCTTCGTTTGATCTTGTAGTCATCCTTATCGTATTTTTCTCAAACCGTTTTGGAAGTATGCATGGGCAACTCAACGGATTTCTTACCGGTATAATAGAGGATTTTCTCAGTCTATCCCCTCTTGGTTTTTACACCTTTATTCGCACACTAACGGGATACCTCTTTGGTATTACCAAGGGAAAGATTTTTTTAGACGCCCTTCTTGCTCCAGTTGTCCTTGTTGTGATTGCTTCCATAGTAAAGATACTCCTTGCAAATATATTGGCCCTTTTCTTTTCCCTACAGAGTACTGTTCCCGGATTATTTAGTGGAGTTGCGTGGATTGAAATTGGGTTAAACGCCTTTCTCTCTCCCTTTATTTTTGGTATTCTGAAAATGGTTAAGATGTTTCGCTACAGAGAAATAAACAGATAAGAATGAAAAAATCAACATTTACCTATGAACAGAGCTATTATTCAAAAAAACGTCTACTAATTGGTGCAATTATAACGGCATTTTTCTTTTTTCTTTACACAGCATACCTTTTTTCCATGCAAATTGTACATGGTATTGAACACAAACGTAGAGCAGAGGAGGTAGCAAGGAGGGTAATTGCTATTCCGGCCCAAAGAGGGGAGATCTACGATCGAAATTATGATGTGCCGCTTGTTATGAATATTGACTCTTTTGCACTGGATATTATTCCCGGAGAAATTGATGGTAGGATACAGGAAATCGCCGAACGCATATCCACGGTCATTGATGTAAATCCTGAGGAAATTCTCCAAAAGATTCCTGAAAACTCAAAAAACCTGTTCAGACCGGTTGAAGTTGCAAGCGGCATACATTATGAAACAATTGCTTATATCGCGGAGAGAATACAGGATTTTCCCGGCGTTACCTGGCACAGTAAACCAATTCGAAGTTATGTCGAAACAGGCTCTATTTCCCATATCCTTGGATATGTGGGAGAAATAACAAGAGAAGAACTGCAAATTCTGTACAATGAGGGCTACGAAGTAAGGACAACACTAGGAAAAGCGGGAGTGGAAAAGTACTACGACCAAATCCTTCGAGGGCAGGCAGGCAAACAATTTAGGACTGTGGATGTAAGAGGAAGAAATGTCACTGAGACAGTGGATGAGGTTCCTCCAATCTTGGGAAAAAATATCGTATTGACCTTGGATAGAGACATTCAGGAACTATGTGAAAAAGCCTTGGGAGAAAGAATCGGTTCTGTTTTAGCATTAAAACCAGCTACCGGCGAGATAGTAGCCATGGTCTCCTATCCTTGGTACGATCCGAATCAATTTTATACTGATGAAGGAAGTGAGGTATACAATACACTTTCTTTGGACCCGAAATTTCCCTTTCTCAACAGGACAATACAAGCCAATTATCCGCCTGCTTCTATGTTTAAAATTGTAATGACCACTGCTGCATTGGAGGAAGAGGCAATACCAATAGAAAAGACTATTGTCTGCGAGGGAAGTATTGAGTTTGGCGATCGAGTTTTTCACTGTCACAAGAAAACAGGACATGGCCCCTTAAGCCTTTACGATGGATTAGCTCAGTCCTGTAATGTATTTTTTTGGACCTTGGGAAGGGACTACCTTGGCATTGAAAAAATTGTTGATTACAGTTCACGTTTCGGTTTCGGGTCCCTCACTGGAGTAGATTTACCGGGAGAAGTGAAGGGCCTTGTTCCGAGTCCTAGTTGGAAGGAATCTGTGTACCACACAAAATGGATGGGCGGCGACACATTAAACATTTCTATAGGCCAAGGCTATTTAACAGTAACTCCTATTCAGGTTGCAAATATGGTTTCCCTTATTGTAAACGAGGGTGTTATATACAGGCCCCATGTATTAAAGGAGATACGGGACCCCATTTCGGGAAACATATTGAAAAAAGAAGAACCTGCAGTTTTGCATTCATCTTCAATAAGAAAGAGCACATACAAAAACGCGCAGAAGGCAATGAGAGGAGTTATTACCGAGGGCACACCAAAGGTTGTTGTAACAACAGATGCAGTGGAGCTTGCAGGAAAAACAGGTACAGGGCAGGTGGGTTTAGCCGATCGTTGGAGTTCCTGGTTTACCGCCTACGGCCCTTATAGCACCGACAATCCGGAGGACAGAATAGTGTTGGTTGTTATGGTAGAAGGTACCAACGAATGGGAGTGGTGGGCCCCTAAAGCAGCCAATATTATTTTTCAGGGCATTTTTGCTAATCAAACCTATGAGGAAGCCTTGCAAACGTTGGATTTGTGGTATTTAGTAGAGTAGGTATTATCTTGTAAGGGATAAATCAATTTATATAAATAGAGAAGAGTGTGGTTACATTGAAAACTAGGTCTTTATTCAGTATAGATATTCTTCTCATCCTTTCCACTCTAATGCTCATAACCATAGGTATTATGTTCATCTACTCATCTGGTGTTTCCTCTTCCGGGGTCCTGCTCTCAAAGGAATACGTAAAGCAAATTATATGGGCCGTGATCGGCATCATGCTGGTATTGGGTATCCTTTTCCTTAGATATGATCGATTCAAAGAGTTAAGTCCATACATATATCTCGTTTTTATTTTCCTTCTACTAGTAACATTGATTTTTGGAAAGCGAGTAAACGGCGCGAAAAGTTGGCTTGGAATTATGCGGTTAGGAATTCAACCCTCGGAGTTTATGAAAATCGCTGCAGTTCTCTTTCTATCCGCTTTTTTCGAGAGAAGACAGAAACAAATAGGTGAATTGGGCACCTTTCTCCCCGCGTTGGCTATTGTAATGCTTCCAGTGGCGCTTATACTATTACAACCAGACCTCGGTACTGCTATTGTCTTTATACCCATTTTTTTAATGATAAGTTTTGTAGCCGGCGGGAAGGTCCATCATGTTTTTTTCATTATTTTAGTAGGAATACTAACCGCGATGTTTATTATTCTTCCTGCCTGGGAAAGTATGATAGCCCAGACGGAAATACCTATATTAAAAATAGTTACCGAACCTCGCCTTGTCCAGTACGCCTTTATTGCGGGAAGCGTTGTTGCTGCTCTTGCTTTAGTTGGGTATTTTGTTATGAAGAGACGTTATTTTTATTGGATTATTTACGGAGTGACCATTCTCGTTCTTTCATTAGGGAGCTCAATCTTGGCGAGAATGGTTTTAAGAGAATTCCAGATAATGCGATTGGTGGTCTTCTTGGATCCTCAGGTGGACCCCCGCGGCGCCGGATGGCATATTATCCAATCAATAACCGCGGTAGGTTCAGGAGGCCTTTCAGGGAAGGGTTTTCTTCAAGGCACGCAAAGCCACTATCAATTCTTACCTCAGCAAAGTACCGATTTTATTTTTTCTATTATTGCTGAAGAATGGGGATTTCTTGGGGGTATTTTTATTTTCATGTTATACATGACTATCATTTTTCGAGGATTTTTCATTGCTTATACTATAAAAGACTTCTATGCAAAGTTGGTTGCCACAGGAATCTTAACGATTTTTGCTTTTCACTTTTTTATAAACATAGGAATGGCTATGGGTATAATGCCGATTACGGGAATTCCCCTTCTGCTCATTTCTTACGGTGGGTCTTCTCTATTGACTGCAATGATAGGAATCGGTCTTCTCTTGAGCATTTATCAAAATAAGTACAGTTGAGGCTCTTTTAGTGTTGCTAATGAAACACAGAATTATTCCTGAAAAAGATTTACGTAACGAACTTCTCTCTGTGGAAAAACCCGCAAGATACCTTGGGGGCGAGTATGGGGTGTATCCATATTCAAAAGATTTTCATTTTTCGGTTGTGGTTTCCTATCCAGATCTCTATGAGATTGGTATGTCTAACAAAGCAGTGAGAATTCTCTACAATCTAATAAATAGCATGGACGATGTATTTTGCGATATCGTGTTCCCGCCCGCGCCGGATTTCGAAGATATATTGAAAACGAAGAAAATACCGCTTTACGGTTTGCAGAGCGGAATGGCATTAAACCAATTTGATATAATTGCCTTCTCCTTAGGATATGAATTAACGGTAACGAATATGTGCACTGTCCTCGAAAGAGGAGGAATACCTCTTAAGCGAAAAGAGCGGGGAGAAAGTTGTCCCATTGTAATTATAGGCGGCCCCGCAGTTACCAATCCCGAACCTTTGGAATTTTTAGCAGATTGTATCATGATCGGAGAAGGGGAGGGTAAAATTGAAAGTATCCTTGAGAGGATTAAAATACTAAAAGCAAAAGGAGCGACAAGGGAAGAGATACTCTTTGATCTGGGTAATTACGATTTTCTTTGGGTTGCGGGAATTAAGGAGAGCGGGAAAAGAGCATTCTTGGGGGATTTCGGTTATACTGGGAATATCTTACCCTTCCTGCCGGTACCTAATGTAAGAATAGTGCAGGACCACGGAGTTGTAGAGATAATGCGTGGCTGCCCTAACGGCTGCCGATTTTGCCAGGCCGGGTATTTTTACAGGCCCTTTAGAGAGAAGGCGGTAACACAAATTTCAAAGGAGGTGGACCACCTCGTTCGTGATTGTGGTTATAGGGAAATAACGCTTTCTTCACTTTCCACAGGAGACTATTCAAAATTAGATGCGCTTTTAAAAGTCCTCACTATGAGGTATCAAGATGAAAGAATATCCTTCTCGCTGCCATCTTTAAGAATTAACACTTTCACTCTTTCCATACTTAAGAGTGTATCGAAGGTACGAAAAAGCGGATTGACCTTCGCCGTGGAAACGGCGACTCCGGAAATGCAGGCGTGCATTAACAAAAATATTACCAGAGATTTTTTAGTTAATATTCTTAAAGAAGCAAAAGCCTACGGATGGAAATACGCAAAACTATATTTTATGATTGGTCTTCCCAGGTTGAATGAAGGTATAAGTCCCCTAGAAAGAGGATTGGAAGAGGGAAAGGAGATTCAAGAACTGCTCTGGGACATTACAAAAAAAACAGGTTTTAAGTTCAATGTTACTATAGGTACCTTCATACCAAAACCACATACGCCTTTTCAATGGATTCCGCAATTAAGTATTAAAGAGTCGGAAACTATTTTAAAGGAGATAAAAAAGGATCTTCCTCGTTCTGTACAACTTCACTACCATAGTCCTACCTTATCGTTTTTAGAGGGGATGATTGCCAGGGGTGACAGAAAGGTAGGGAACGTTATTGAGAAGGCATATAGCAAAGGAGCCCGCTTAGATGCTTGGGAAGAGCATTTTCGCTGGTCTCCTTGGAGAGAAGCAATAGAGGAAGAGTATCCGGATATCCAAGATCTCGTATGTGGTGCCAAGGATGTACATTCAAAAAACCCATTACCTTGGGACAGCGTTTCTTTTGGAGTAGGAAAGGGTTTTTTAAGAGAAGAATATGAAAAGGGAAAAAGAGGGGAATTAACGGAAGTATGTCACGATGGTTGCAGCCACCCCTGTGGTGTCTGTAAAGGAGAAGAGAAAGATCAGATTATTGGGTATCCTAAAGTGGATGTAGCTGATACTGAGCCCGGCACCGCCAAATCTTGCGAGAAAGAGTACTGTAAAATTTTATTTCGATTTTCAAAGAAGAATAGAGCCGCGTTTTTATCTCATTTGGATATTATGAATGTCTTTGAGAGAAGCATGCAACGAGCTGGAATACCTGTAGATTTTACTGAAGGTTTCAATCCTAAACCAAGACTGCAGTTCGTCCAACCCCTTTTTCTTGGTTTTTCATCCAGCACAGAATACGGAGCTGTAATTCTAAGAAAAAAAACTTCTCCCGAAGAGTTTATTGAAAAAGTTGCTCCTAAATTACCACAGGATATTGATTGTACCTATGCTTCTGATATTACAGAAGAAAAAAATAAAAAACGGTATTCCCTAATGTCGGTGTACTGGGGGGCCACTTATGCTCTTCAATCTGAACATGAAGACGATCTACATAAGCTCCTTAAGAATTACAGAAAAAGTAAAGGCTTAACTAGCTTCGAATACAATGTAATAAACGCAGATTCCGGAAGAGTGGAGCTGACCATAAATGATGCGAGAGGGGGAAGTCTGGGACTAAAGAAAATTCTGTCTACATGTTTTCAGAAAGAATTTTGGAAAGTTTTGCCTATGGTTCGGGGAATGAGAACAAGAATTTGCGGGTATGATCGCGTAAATGAGAAGGTAGGGGAGCTATCAGAAATTCTAAAGCAGCTGAGCTGAAAGATTTTTTTATAATTCTTTACTCTTTTGTTTTACTTTCTTCCCAGAGTTTGTCCATCAGAGAAAAATTTTCTTTATTAAGATTTTCCCCAAGCTCCTTCATTGTTTTTTCAATGTATCTGAACCTTTGGATAAATTTTTTGTTTGTTATATCAAGGGCTTCAGAGGGATCAACTCCCAGAAAACGTACGTAGTTGATAACAGAAAAGAGAAGATCGCCGCATTCTGACACAATTTCTTTCTTTTCTGCGCGCGCAGAAGCTGACTCTGTCTCATCCAGTTCTTCCAAAATTTTTTCTTTTACATCCTTTATATCTAGCCAATCGAATCCTAAAGTAGATACTTTTTTCTGGATCTTGAAACTTCGTTCCAGGGGAGGCATAGCCTTCGGGATAGAAGAGAGGACAGATTGATTTTTCTGTTCATTTTCACCAGTTTTTATTGCTTCCCACTGTCGTATGACTTCCTTCGAAGAATTGGCATCGGAAGTGCCGAACACATGCGGATGTCTTCTTACTAATTTCTCTGTTATCTCTTTAAAAACTTCAGTAATAGTAAAAAGATCCTCCTGTTCATACATGTAGGCTATCAGCAAAGCTACCAGTAAAATATCTCCTATTTCTTCTTTGATATTTTCTTCATCGTTATTGTTAATTGCCTCAATACACTCATATGCCTCTTCTAAGAGATTTCTTTTCATGCTTTCAGGTGTTTGTTCTCTGTCCCATGGACAGCCGTCAGGGGAGCGTAAGGTGCGAATAACTTCGATAAATTGTTTGAATTGCAAGGTTAGATCATCCATGGAAAAGAATATAGCATAAGAAAGTATTATAAGAAAGTATTATGGAAAAACCGGGAGCAATAAAACAATAAATAAGTAGACAGAATAACTATTATCGGAAGTCATGGTAATGTGATATTGCTCTTTGATTAGCAGCCTAAGTGAGGCAGGCCCTAACAGGTTTTACCTATTCGTACTTATTTGCTGCTTATTGTTGCTTATTGCTGCTTA
>CAYXSD010000001.1:56382-124723 GCA_964466335.1 uncultured Spirochaetales bacterium | reverse complement strand
TGCTTATTGCTGCTTACGAGCGAGAATAACCAAATAATTACGAAGGCAGTAATAAGAGGCGGAAAAATATTTACCGAGTTAATTACGTTGGTGAGCATCTCAATGATATCTTTGAAGAAATATTCGATTAGCCCTCCAAGATAGGAACCTACTAGAGCAATAACAAGGGTTATCCAGAAACTACCGAATATTCTTTTGCGGAGGACGAAAAAGAAAAAAAGTGCCACCGCAAATCCTATAATAAAATATATTATTCCAATATTAAAATAGTAATTTACCAAAACTCACTCCTGAAATAAAAGATGTCCATAGAATAATTACATATGCATTATACATAAGTCCATGGTAAGAGAATATCACGAGGTATCAATTTTTATTTTACCCAATAATACAGGGGAACTGTAGAGATCGTTTATGAAATCGTATCTTCCATACGCAAGAACATAGAGCACGCACCATACATAATCAATATCATCATAATAGCTGCTGTCAATATCGGAATAATCAACAGTATCTGGGAAGGAAGCAGGGTTAAATCCCTTCAATTCGTAGACGGTTGAACCTTCTTCCCTAACCCACCGTCCTAGTTGGAGGCTAGTACTTAAGTAATTGCACGAGGGATAGGTATCATCAGTAGCTATGGTTGAAAAGTCAACAGTAACTTCGAAATAGCTGGTTCTGTCAGAAAAAGGAATATCAATTGCGGGAACAGTCTGGGAAACCGACGAAGGGGGTGAGACTACATATAACCGTGAAAACCCCATCTGAGTAAGGGTGTTAACATTTGTTTGAGAGGTTATGGAATTTATATCCGTGGTCATGTCTCCAAAATCCGCGTGACCAGAATCATCGGTGTAGAACTTATAGTATACTTCGAATCCGATGAAAAGGTCGGGATTGTTTTCTTCGTTATTTGAAAAGGTCATTATTTTCTCATTTTCCAGAATAGAGCTTACTTCCGGAGGATATAGATACGGATAGGATTCTATTCCACAGGAAAAAAGAAAAACGAACAACAACACGAGAAAAGCGGCCAAAATTTTGTTTCGGTTTACACAAAGAAACGTGTTCAATACAGTGTGACCATTCAGAATCTGTATATATATTGAGGCTCTGAAAAATAGTATTTTGAAAGAGCCTCAATAATAATTAGGATTTCTCCTCTTCTTCTAATTTGGGAGGATCATACCCTTCGATGCAATCGAGTAGTTCATAAATTAATACAGGTTTGTTTTTACCTTTCACTCGAATATTATCTAATTCCCTTACAATTACCTTGTCCTTAACCAATCCATAGGTATATTCGCTAATAATAATATTTGTTTTGTACTGTTTATTTGTACCCTCTAATCTGGCAGCAAGATTTACATTATCACCCATAAGAGTATAGTTCATCCTTCCTAAGGAACCCATATTTCCTACAGTCATAATCCCTGAATTAACGCCAATACCAATGTTAATTCTCCGTTCAGGAGGCCATTCGCTGTTCAGTTTATGAAGTGTTTCCATTTGTTTTAGAGCACATTTACAGGCTAGAAGAGCGTGGTCCTGTTGGGGAATAGGAGCACCGAAGAACCACATAATCTCATCTCCAACGTATTTGTCCAAGGTCCCTTCATAATCGAGAATAATATCAGTCATAGAGGTCAAATAGAGATTAAGATGATTGACTAATTCCTGGGGAGTCATGCTTTCTGAAAGGGTGGTAAAACCTCGAATATCGGAGAAACTTACGGTAATATCCTTATCTATACCTCCCAGCTCCGGGGGATTTTCGAGGATTTGGTCCACCACTTTAGGGCTCACATATTTTCCGAACATATCGCGGATCCTCGCCTTGTCCTTTTCCTCCGTCATTATGCGGTACACCACTATTGACAGAAAGCCGAAAAAAATAGCGATAGCTGGGGTCGAAAAATTGAGAATGTAGGCCATTTCATCAAAAATCAACGTTACAGCAATAAAGAAAGAGAAGATAAGAAGAATAGAAATAATAAGAGACCACACTGTGGATAAACGAGATGTCATAAAGGCAGTAAGCATGACCAAAACAAAAAGCACAACAATATTAATCCAAGCAGGTACCTGTTCCAAGAAATTGTTCATAATAATTGTGTTAAGTGCATTGGCATGGATCTCCACTCCATACATGAGGCCAAAAGGTGTTGTTTTTTGGTCTGCTGCCATTCCCCTAGCAAAGGGACCAACCATAAGGAGTTTATTGTCCACGGCCATTGTTCTCGGCCATGTGGAAGAGTCTAAGCCGGGTACTCTTGAAGCATATCCCGCGTAAGATCGTATGGGGAAAGTTTGGGGAGCTCCTGGGGAGGCAAAGGAAGGAGGTCCCATAAAATTAATAAGCATGCCGCCGTGTTTATCTATAGGAATCTCTATCTCCTCCACTACCCTTTTTTTAGCTTCCTTTACGATGTTCCCCTCTTCATCGTATTCAGCGGGCTTTAATGTCAATTCGTAGGGTACCCATGTATTCTCCTGAGGGTTGAAGTATTCAGGAGAAGAAATACTGATTTTATCACCGTATATTACTTCAATATCATCTATAGTCTTGTTGAAGTACTGAAGAGCAAGGGAGAGCGTAATGGCAGGGACAAAGTAGTCCTGATACCGTTTTATTGTATAGTAAGTGTCATCGGCTTTTCCGTCATTGTCTGTATCTACAGATTTAACAGGAGCATTGCTCTGTATTAAGCTCTTTAGGTTTGCCAGAGAATCTGCAGTGAGAGGATACCTTATAGAATGAGTCATACCGTCCTTATCTGTCCAAGCTAGGCGTTCAAAGTTCTCGAAATCCACCGGAGTATCTAGTGTCAGGTCCCTTAACTTAAACTCCTCAATGAGTTCGGATGATTTCGCAACCAAGGCCTGTCTACGGTATATATTGTCTGAATCTTTATAAAAGTTAGCGTGGCCGTATCCATGAGTAGCTTCCGCGTAAGGCTGTAGGGGGGGCTGTAACCCATAATAGGCGGGTACATCAAGCCAATTACCCTGGATGTTTTTTATCTTTCCCCAGGACTGAAAAAGTTTTTCGTGCCGTGCAAAGAATTCTTCCTTCTGGTCCGAAGGCGGTGGTACTTCGTCTAAGACTGTTTCTAAAAAAACCCGCCCGTTATTCTTTATACTATTAACGAGGATGGCATCGTCGTAGGCATTTTCGTCAGGTTCAATAAAAAAGACATCGATAAACAATGCCCTTTCCCTCTGAGTTTGGTCCTGTATCTTTGCAAAGGAATCAATAAGATTGGCATGACGATATCTGGGAAAGGGCCATTTACCGAATTTACTTAAACTGTTAAAGTCAATTCCTATAATAAGAATATCAGAGGAGATGTCCGGATTCCTTCGTTCCACGCTTACACCTTCCTGGACGCTCTGAGCACGGAAGACATTTTTAAAGGTAAAGTGTACATCCGTCATTTTTAATTCTAGATTTGTAAGTAAAGGAAGTCGAACAACAAAACTAAGCAAGAAAAAAACTAGTACAATGAACAATCCGATAACCAATCCGAAGTATCTGGTCTCTAAAAATTTGTTTCTCTTTTTTTGTTTTGCCATGGCCCTTCTCCTCAAAAGGTATACATTGGATCAGCTATCTATAAATGAACTATCAGGATATTAACCCCTTTGATTGTAAGTAAATTATACGGTCTCGCGCAAGTTTTGTCCAATTACTTGAGGTATACTCATTAATTAATGTGTTGTACTGTTCCTGCGCTTCTTCATACTGCTCCTTATGCTCATAGAGTCGCCCAATGGTAAAAATGGAACGGGGAGTATCTGGGTAGGTAGAGGCATAGTTAGAGAGTATCTGGTTGTGTAATTCTAAAGCGCGGTCAATTTCATCCATCTCCTCAGAGGCGATTGCTGCAATGTGCAGGGCAATGGGAGCGAGATAGCTCTTAGGAAACCTCTCTTGCAGTGTAATGAACGCTTCGGCAGCAGAGGACCATTCACCCTTTTTATAGTACACGTTGGCCTTAATATAGTGAGCCCTCTGAGAAGCATAGAGGTTTGGATATTTCTCCAAGATAGAATCGGCTTGAGAAATGAGTTCCTTTGCTGTTTCTCCAATCTCCGCGGGCTGTTCTGCTTCCTCTTTATCCATGTTCTCAAACCAATTTTCGTACTGCTTCTGGAGCTCCTCTGTCATTATGGTGGATTCTTCGATTCTACGATTTCTGACTTCTGAAGCAATCGCGAATACAATAAAAAACAGAGCAATTGCTATTAGAAAGGAAAGAAAGAATATTCGATTTTTCTGCAAAAAACCTGCAAGGTTATCTAAAAATTGTTCCTTCTTTGTTTTTTCTCTTCCTGGTTGTTGCATAAATGGTCCTCCTGATTCGATAGGTTTCGTCATTCCTTACGTGTTCTATAATAATCTATCAATAATCTATCAATAATCTATCGTTCAATGTCCAGTTCTCTTATCAATCGAGATAGATAAGTGCGTTGAATACCTAATTTCTTTGCTGTTTCCGTTTGATTTCCCTCATTTTCGTTCAAGGATGAAAGAATGAAGTGTCTTTTAAAAAGATTCACAGCCTCCTTAAGGGTCCTTCCGTAATAGGTATCAATTCCATCCGACGAATGGGTATCGAGTGAAATATCTTTGGGAGAGATAATGTCCTCGGCACAGAGAACAACGGCCCGTTCAATTGAGTTTTCAAGTTCTCTCACATTACCCGGCCAATGGTAGGAAAGAAGGAGCTCCATAGCCTCTGAGGTAAAACCAGTTATCTGCTTTTTTGTTTCCATATTGCTCCGTTTAAGGAAGTGTTCCGCAAGAAGGGGGATATCTTCCCTACGTTCCCGAAGAGGTGGAATTTCTAAAGGCAAGACATTGAGACGATAGTAGAGGTCCTTTCTGAAGGTTTTCTCCTCAATTGCCTCATCTAAGTTTTTATTGGTTGCAGCAATAATGCGCACATCCACTTTAAAGGGTTCACTGGAACCTATTTTCTCGAAAATTCCCTCTTGAATTACCCGTAATAATTTCGCCTGTAGGTTTACGGGAATTTCAGCAATTTCATCGAGAAAAATAGTCCCCTGATTCGCTAACTCAAAGCGTCCCTTCCTGTCACTAATAGCATCGGTGAAAGCACCCTTTATATGACCAAACAACTCACTTTCCAAAAGATGTTCCGGAAGAGCGGCACAGTTTACGCGGATGAAAGGCTTGGACACGCGTTTGCTATGTAAATGAATTTGTTCGGCAAAAAGCTCCTTTCCAACCCCGCTTTCACCGAGAAGAAGAACTGAGGAGTTCGAAGAAGCTACTTTTTTAGCTACTTCTAAGGTTTTTATTATGGATTGACTCTTGCCAAGAAAAGTGTGATAGCCTTTTTCTTTCTGGAGTTGGTCCTGGAGCAAGTAAATTTCATCATTTGCCTTTTGAAACTGCTTAGCGTTCTGTATGGCCAAGGCTGCCTGGTTGCAGAAAATTTCAAGCCACTCCAGATCTTCGTTATTAAAAGAAGAGCCGTTCTTTTTATTAATAATTTCAATGACTCCTACGCAGGTGTTTTTTATACGCATAGGAGAAGCAAGAATGGAATGAGTTGCAAAGCCAATTTGTTTACTAATATCGGAAAAAAACCGCGGATCTGAGGTAACGTCATTTACAATAAGAGAGGTATTGTGTTTCGCCACCCAACCAGCAATACCTTCTCCCATATTGAGAGAGAATTGCTTTACATCCTTTCCTTTGGAGCCTAAGGCAATTTCAAAGTAGAGCTTGTTGTTGGAGGGATGTACTAACAGGAGCGAGGAGGCTTCTCCAACAGTAAGTAAAGTAGCTGATTCAAGAATCCTATTGAGCAATACATTGGTGTCAGAATACTGAGAGTTTATGAGCTCATTAATTTCGATAAGCGTCTTAAATCGCTTTTCATCGATTTTCGATGTAAACATGGACATGGGGTTCTCATAATACTTACGTATCTGGTTGATTTGTTTCCTTGTTCTTTAGGATATCGCCGAAAGTCGCAGTACTCTCTTCTTCTTCATCATGAATGTATTTGGAGAGTTCTTCACGCTGAAGCTTCTTCTGATAATCCTTCATTGAGAGGGCCAGTTTCTTACGATGAGGGTTTAGTTCCACAACGGATGCAGTGACACTATCGCCTTCCTTGTACTGGGATAAAATTTCCTCCTCGTCGAGTTCCTCTCCAGGTGTTTTGGGGACAAGGTTGCTCTTATGGACAAGGCCTTCGATATCTCCTTCAACTCGAACGAAGATGCCGAAATCAGTAACTGAGGTAATTGTACCTTCGATAGAATCTCCCCTTCTATATTTAGAGGAAAGAGTGTCCCAGGGATCGTCGGAGAGTTGTTTTAACCCCACTCTAATGCGGAAGTTTTCTTTGTCCAGGGATATCACTTTAAAATCGTAGAATTCTCCCTCCTGAAGAACAGACTGGGGATTTTTTATCTTTTTTGTCCAAGAGAAATCATCTACATGTATAAAGGCGTCAATGCCTTCTTCTAATTCTACAAAAGCCCCAGCGTTGGTAATCTTTTTAACCTCTTTGTGCGCTACAGTACCCACTGGGTAACGCTCGTCGAGGGTGTCCCATGGATTGTCCTGTACTTGTTTTATTCCCAAAGAAACCCTTCCCTTAAGAAGATCGTACGAAAGGATCTTTGCCTCTACCTCGTCCCCAACCTTAAGTAGTTCTTTAGGATGATTTATTCGTTTTACCCAAGAGAGTTCAGATATATGCGCGAGACCCTCGATACCTTCTTCCAGTTCGATAAAAGCACCAAAATCGGTGAGTTTCGTTACTGAGCCTTGTACAACATCGCCAACCTGATATTTATCCTCAAAAACAGACCATGGATCAGGGGTAAAGTGCTTTAAGGAAAGATTAATCTTCATTTCTTCCGGATCGAGCTTAATTACCTGTAATGTTATTTCTTGGCCTTTACTAACGTAGTCTTTTGGCCGGGTAACGTGTCCCCAACTCATATCATTAATATGGAGAAGCCCGTCGAACCCGCCTAAATCTATAAAAGCGCCAAAGGAGGTAAAACTTTTAACAGTACCTTTTACCTCATCCCCAATGGATGTATTTTCGAAAAATGCGCGACGTTTTTCTTCTATTTCTCGTTCCAGCCAGTCACGACGCGACAGAACAATCTTTAGCTTATTGTCACTATATAGACGATCTATAAGAAATTTCGATTTTACACCGACCCACTTATCCGGCTCTTCCACACGAGAAATATCAGTTTTGGAAATGGGATTAAATGCTTTGATGTTGTATCCGAGATCGACTTCAAATCCGCCTTTTATACTGTGTTCAAATACCCCTTCAACGGGTTCTTTTTGTTCGAAGGAGTCTCTAAGATTTTGCCAAAGGGCCTTCTCGTCTGCTTTGCTTTTAGATACGACGATTTCGCCTTCTCTTCCCTCTTTTCGTAGTAGTACAACGTCTACATGATCTCCAATTTCAGGCGTTTCTTTAAATTCACCTACAGGGACCTTCCCTTCAGATTTATAGCCTACATCTACAAATACGTATTCAGGCCCAACTTGGATAACATTACCTTTTATCAGTTGTCCTTCTTCCAGTTGGTCAAGAGATTTCAGATATTCTTCCTGTAAATTAGTTTGAATTGTTTCGTCAGTTGTTTTAGGCTCTTGTTCCGTCATCTCCTAATCAAAGCTCCTACTCTATGTGATTCTGCCTATTTTTTATAGCGTTTATCACTTTCTCACAAACTCCACCTATGGTCAAGTCCGTTGTATCTAAATAAAGAGCGTCCTGAGAAATTTTTAGAGCCCCCTGGGGTTTCGCTTTATCCGAACTGTCGCGGGAAGAGAGCGAATCAAGAATTTCTTCGTAGGATAGATCACTTACGCCCTGTTCCCAGCGTCTGCGTGCTCTGGTCTGGATATCGGCATCTAGGTAGACCTTTAAAAATGCATCAGGAAATACTACGGTAGTAATATCTCTTCCTTCAACTACTGCATCAAGCTGACTAATGGTTGAACGAATGGTATCATTGATTTTTTTTCTTATTTCCGGAAAGTACGAATGATACGATACCCATTTGTCTACAGAGTCGCTATGAAGAAACTCGTTAATGGACTCTCCTGCGTATTCAATTTCCCCATTAGGATTAAGGGAAAAATTCGTATTTTCAGCAAGCTGAATAACCATTTCCTTATTCTCAGGATCAATCTTTTTCTCTAATGCCAACCACGTTACAGCACGATAAAAATTACCGGAATTTACATAGTGAAAGGAGAGTTTCTCCGCGATTAATCTAGAAATAGTGCTTTTACCAACACCTGCCGGACCATCAATCGCAATTATCATTCTTTCCTCCTTGTAGTACCTTCATTTCAGCTTTACTAATGGGGCGAAATTCACCTTTCGGTAAGTCGCCAAGGGTAATTGGCCCGTATTGTATCCTGTGGATCCTAGTTACTTTGTTTTTTAGATAATCGAATATTCTACGGATTTCTCTGTTTTTACCCTCCACAAGACGAATATGGAGTTTCTTCGAATTTACAAAATGAAAGGAGTCAATTCGATAGATATCACCATCAATTTCTACTCCTCTTCGGAAGGGTGTTACTTTTTCTTGAGATACAGGATATCTCGTTTCTACAAGATACTCTTTAACGATGTTTGATGAAGGATGCCCGATTTTTCTTGCGAAGTCCCCATCGTTCGTAAATATGAGAATGCCGGAACTTGAAAAATCGAGCCTCCCGATATGAAAAAGCCTAGTAGAAATGTGTTTTTTTATAAGATCAATGGCAAGAGGTCTATTAAAGGGGTCGGAGTTGGAAGAAAGAAACCCGCTGGGTTTGTGAAGAACAAGATAGTGTTTGTTCTTCACAGGATTAATCCTATTCCCATCGAATTCTACCTCATCATCTTCTAGTACCTTTACTCCCAAGGTCCTTGTTGTTACTCCGTTTACAGTAACTCTTCCCTGAAGGATATACTCCTCACATTTGCGTCGTGAGGCGATACCACATCGGGCTAGATAAGCCTGGAGGCGTAGTTGTTTTTTAGTGGAGTCTGATTTATTCAAATCGCTTGGAATCTATATCGTTTAATTTTGGTAAATCTGAAATCGATTTTAGTCGGAAAACTTTCAAGAACTCAATAGTAGTGCCGTATTGAGTCGGTTTACCCGGACTGTCTTTTTTCCCTACCTCTTTAATAAGTCCCCTCTTCTGAAGAAGCCGTATCATTCCATCCGCTGAAACACCGCGAATATTCTCAATTTCCGCTCGAGTTATGGGTTGAGAATAGGCAATAATAGAAAGAGTTTCTAGCGCGGCACGGGAGAGAAACTTTTCATTTTTTTTACCATATCTGTCTTTCAGATTTTCCCAAAGCTTCTGTTTCGGCGAAAGAATGAACCCCTCCCCTATTTCTGCAATCTCTAAACCGTGGGCTTCGTTTCCCTTTAATTCTTCATCCAATGTTTTTATTGCTTGAAGAATAATATCCTTAGATAATCCGGAAATTTTTCTAAGTTGATCCAGGGAAACCGGTTCATTCTCAAGAAAGAGAATTGCCTCTATAAGTGAAGCTTCTTTATACAGCGTTATGCGTTTTTCTTGGTTCATAAGCTTTAATTATTATATCACCAAACATCTTGTTTTGAAAAAGGGTGATTTTTTTCGATTTTACTGATTCAAGAATAGCGAGAAATGAACAAATTATGTCCATGATTGAATGTGAATTAACCACCAGTGCCGTGAAAGGAATTTCTTTTTTCCGTTCTAAAAGCTCATTGAGAAGGCTGATTTTTTCGTTTATGGAAACTTCCTCGTAAAGGTCAATGATCCTATCGGAACTAAGGGTCGAGATAATATTGGAAAAAGTGTTAAGCAGGTCCCAAACATTTAATTCTTCCCAGAGATTGTTGTCTTCGGGAAAGGGAAGGATTCGCTGGTCCATTTCACGTTCAAAAATCCACTCCGCTTCTTTTTCCTTGTCCGCCATGAGCTCGGATAATTTTTTGTACTTCTGGTATTCAATCAGTTGATTCACCAATTCCTGTCGAGGGTCTTCGAATTCTTCGTCGAAATCGACGTCTTCGGGGAGGAGCATTTTTGATTTAATGTAGAGGAGCGTAGCTGACATTACATAGAACTCTGTAATATTATCCAGGTCCACTTTGGTCGCGTACTCTAAATATTCCAAATACTGTTCGGTAATGGTGGCAATAGGAATATCGTATACCGAAACTTCCGCCTTTTTTATGAGAAAGAGAAGCAGATCCAAAGGACCTTCAAATTCACCTATCTTAAAATTCTGTTTTGTTTGCTGTATTTCCATGGTAGATTCGTCGGAAGATTAACTGTAATTCATTAACGAAAAGTAGTAAACACCCTGTAACGGTAAAGAGCTATAGTAGTAATGAAAATATATACCGGTTTGCGGATGGACAAGGCGAGGTGAAAGAGTAAGGAGAGGTAAGAGAACGAATTTACGCTCTATCATCCCTGGATGAGGTACTGTAAGAACATCAGTATGGATTATTCTCCTTCCAAAGAGAAGAATATCCACATCCAATGGCCTGGGTCCTTTCTCCCCTGCTTCGATTCGATTTCTGCCAAGCTGGTTTTCTATTCCTAATACAGCAGATAGGAGGTCCTTGGACGAGAGGGAAGTTTGGCCGCGTACGACACAGTTACAGAACCTCGGCTGCTTTTCTACGTATTGGGGGGTAGAATCGTAGAACGGGGATACCTCAATTTTCTGAAGGGTGGACCCGAGCAGCCTTATTCCTTCTTCGATATGTTTCTTTCGTTTACCCAGGTTTGAACCCAAGCCCAGATACACTTCTTCCAAAAAGGTATTCTCCCACTGTTTTTTTTACTATCTAGAAGAGCTCTTCTTTCTCTTCATTGTCGTTACTATTAACTGTCTCCCCTTGTTTTTCTTGGGTTTTCTCCTCCAATTCTTTTTTTTCTTCTTTCTTTTCGGGAAAAAGAATTTGACGGATTTTGTTTTCAATTTCTTCGAAAATATCCTCATTTGACTCGAGGAACTGTTTCGCGTTTTCTCTGCCTTGCCCGATTCGTTCTTCTCCAAAGGAGTACCAGCTGCCGCTTTTCTGAAGGATGTCGTATTTCAGTGCGGCATCTAAGAGACTCCCGCTCGCTGAAATCCCTTTTCCAAACATTATCTCTAGTTCAACTTTTCGGAAGGGAGGGGCCACTTTATTCTTCACAACCTTCACCCGGACACGGTTTCCCACTGCATCTTCTGTTCCTTTTGCAATAGTTTCGATTTTCCTTACCTCCAACCGTACGGAGGAATAGAACTTTAAAGCCCTTCCGCCGGTTGTTGTTTCCGGATTACCGAACATTACACCAATTTTCATACGAATTTGGTTGATAAAAATAAGGCAGGTCCCGGATTTTGAAATGGTACCTGTCAATTTTCGTAATGCCTGACTCATGAGTCTCGCTTGAAGCCCCATGTGGGAATCTCCCATGTCTCCTTCAATTTCGGACTGAGGGGTAAGGGCAGCTACCGAATCGACAACGATAATATCGACACCGCCGGACCTTATAAGGGACTCCGTAATCTCTAAAGCCTGTTCACCGTTGTCCGGTTGGGAAACCCAAAGATCTTCAATCTTAATGCCAAGGTTTCTTGCGTAAACGGGATCCAGGGCATGTTCCGCGTCGACAAAAGCTGCAATACCACCAGTTTTTTGGGCTTCAGCAATTGCATGCAAGGCCAGCGTAGTTTTTCCGGAAGATTCAGGACCATATATTTCTACCACTCTGCCTCTTGGATATCCGCCAACTCCAAGGGCGGAGTCTAATAGGATTGACCCTGAAGGGATTATCCGTATACCCGGTATCTCTGCTCCGTCCCCCATTTTCATAAGGGAACCTTTGCCGAACTGCTTTTCGATCTGCAGTTTTGCGGCTTCTAAAGCTTTATGTTTTTCTTCGTTAGATGCATTCGCATTGGTCATGGTCTGCTGAGGTTCAGCCTGTTTTGTTTTCTTTGCCATATTATTTCATCTCCTGATATACTATACACATTTCTTACGTTAATTGATTCATAGTATTGTATAATTTTACGGAAATCTTGTAAATTTCTTTGTTCTTTCGGCAAAAAAACAGCTAGTTCTCCACTCAACTGTTTTTAGGCATATATACCATCACCTTTGCAATTGTCTTATCTTGACTATTTTGAAAGAGCCCCTGTTTAGAAGGTTTTTTCTGAGTCCATAAGTATGGTTACAGGACCACTGTTGCAGTACTCCACATCCATATGGCTCTGGAAAACGCCGCTTTCCACACCGATTCCGGTTTCTTTTAAACGAGATAAAAAATACTCATATAGCATTTCCGCATGTTCCGGGTGAGCCGCGCGGTCGTATGAGGGTCTTCTGCCTTTAGTAACAGTACCGTAGAGGGTGAACTGGGATATAACCATAACTTGGTAGGTGGGAAAATCTGTTACTGATAGATTCATTTTGCCATTCTGGTCCTCAAAAATTCGTAACCCTAATGTCTTTTTTACAAGATATTCCACGTCTTTTTCACTGTCCTTCTGGGTAATTCCAAGATAGAGGAGAAGTCCTCGTTTAATCGCGCCGACCACGTTACCGTTAACAGTAACAGAACAATCTTTCACCCGTTGTAGAATGCATCGCATGGATCCTCCAAAATACTATTCCGCAAAGAATTATTTCGTTGTTTTCTCCGGAGACAAGGGATGAATACCGACACCCCTTAAGGCCACTTTGGAACTGTTTCGTAAGATTATTTGTCCCAGCACCTCTACGGGAGAGCCTTGGTCAATGGATGTAGCAAAATCTAGAGTAACAGGAACAATACCCTGCAACACTTTCTCTTCATGGTACCCAACAAGTAAATCGAAGGTGATGGCTTTTTCGCCGATGGAGAGGTTGCTGATTTTTCCTTTCCATTTTACATAACAGTTACGGTAATGATACGGATTTGATATAACCTCTTTGTAGCTATAGTTTTCTTTTAGGGAGGAAAAATCCGGTTCAGAAAGATAGGATTCGATAATTTCTGCTTTTTCTTTTACTTTTTTTGGTGCGTTGGAGTAGAGAATTGTATTTATCTCAATTTGTGCTTTATTGTCCTCAAAAGAGTTGAAATATGATTTCGCCTTGGAAAAACTATCTTCAATCTCAGTTTCCGTAAGTTTCCATTTTGCTTCTTTCGAATCGAGGACCATTTTTTGTTCTAAAGACAGGGAGGAAACATTTTCATTCCGAGGTAGTGCTGGTTTCGAAATGGATGCGAAAAGGGAAGAAAAATCTATAATAATGACGAATACAGATATAACAGCGGCCAGGAGAATAATATATATAAATCGGGGTATATAACAACCACTAGATGGGTAAACTGTGGTTATTTTCGAACTCTCAGTTATGTTGCTAAGAGAATCAGGATCTGAATTTTTTTTAACAAGGGCCAATCCCCTCTTTGCAATAGTGTTGTTTTTTTCTTTCTCGAGGACAGAGAGCCAATTCATTATCGCCTTACCTGTTTCTTGACGCTTTAAATGGACCGCTGCAAGTCCGAGTTTTGTGTTGGTATCTTCCGGATTGAGCTGTCGTGCCCTTTCAAGATAGGATGAAGCACCGCCGAAGTCTCCCAAGTATAAACAAGAAATTCCAAGTAGGTAGAAGTACGTAAAATTTTCTCTAAATCGAAACACCTGAGGTTCTAAAGAGTTTACTACATCCGAGTATTTTTTTGATTTGAAATGTTTCTTAGCCCGTTTTAGGTCATTCCTCGCCAATGTTGAAGTCCGAAGTTCTTCCTAGGGTGATACCAGTGAATTTAGGTACTTATTACGAAAAACTAATAATTCATCGGGGATTATAGTTTTAGTTTGATCTGTTCCAGAGACCGAGGAATTGCTGCTCTTTAATGTATTTTGGAGTTCCTTAATACTATTCTCCAATTCAGTTATACGTTGTTCTAAGGTTTGGATTTTCTTTTCCTTTGCCTGTAATTCCTTATTAAGAAGAGATATTTGCCCGGAGGTGTCCTCTTTTGCTAAATCGGCAAACTTTTTCTGATAGGCTGCTAAAGCCTGCTCATAGGTCTTCTCGCGTTTTTGAAATTCCTCTATTACCCTAAGCGATTCTTCATGACTCCATTTTAAAAATGTTAGCAGCTCTCTCTCCCTCTGTTCAAGCTGAATAAGGGACTTCTTATACTTTGCAGCTTCTACCTTATAGCTTCTAGGATAATCTTCAATAACGACTTCGTACATATCCGCTGCCTGATCGAATTTGCCTAGGGAGTAAAGTGATTCTCCAACCCAGTAGTAACTATTTGCAAGGTAGGGTGAATTAGGATAGGTTTCAATAAAATCGGTAAGGACCTGAATTGCTTTGTCGTATTCCTTTTGCAAAAAGAGGAGTCTTCCCTTTTGATAGAGCGCTTCCGGAAAGAACTGATGTCCGCGATAAGTGGCAAGGAAATATTCTAGGTTTTTTTCCGCGTTATCCAACAATCCAAGGGCTATATATGCTTTGGATGTATAGAAATAGGCAGTACCATGGAAATGTGCCATATCCGAGTCCAGCAGTACCTTTCGTAGACTTTCAAGTGTTTCAGTATAGGCTCCTTTCTTGTATTGACTGATTGCATCCTCAAGAGTATCAACATCGGCCGCGAAAAGAGGATAAGCTACGATAAGCGTACACCATGCGAATAACAGTAAAAATGAGAATTTTGATATTTTCAAGACAGACACCTCTCTTTTTCAATTTTCGGTGAAAACAGCAGTCTTATAAACAGTTTATTTTCCTCTCAATATTCGAATTTCCTCTTTTCGATCTTCAGCGGCAAAAAAGGCCGATCCAGTGACAATAATATCTGTACCCGCAGTAACGATCTTATCAATTGTAGAACGATTAACCCCTCCATCAACAGCAATCTTGTAATTATACCCCATCTTTTTTCTCAATTCATCAAGATAGTGTACCTTTTCTAAACATCGATCTATAAGGGCTTGTCCTCCCCAACCCGGATTTACCGTCATAATGAGTATCTGATCAACCATGTGCACTATTTCAGTTAGGGATTCTGCTGGGGTGGAGGGGACAATTGAGACACCGCTTTGACAATGTTTCTTTTTAATGTAATCAAGAAGTTTGTGGGTATGCACATATGCTTCAATATGAAAGGTCAAGGAATCGGCTCCAGCTTGAATAAATTGATCGACCTTTTTCTCCGGTTCTACTACCATAAGGTGTACATCCAGAGGTAATGTTGTTTTATCTTTTATATCGGATACCATTTTATGTCCAAAGGTTATGTTAGGGACAAAGTTACCGTCCATAACATCCATATGGACCCAATCTCCACCAGCTTCCTCAATAATACGTACCGCTTCTTCCATGTTGGTAAAGTCGGTAGAGAGAAGAGAAGGTGCAATAATAAGTTCTTTCTTATTCAGCATAAGGAAATGTATATCAGAATTCCATAAAAAAATCAATCAAAGGTATCAAACCCTATCAAAACCCAGGGCAATCCCTGGACCCGGGACGCATAGCGTCCCCCTCCGACTCAAGGGTCGGGGTATTGCTACCTTTCTTTCCCGGCACTCACTCGGGAATAGAACCGACCAGTTGGTTCTGCTCCTCTCGTTCGCTTGGGAATAAAGTTGAAATGTGAAAAAACGAGCCAATGTTTAAGCTATTTTAAAATTATGTAATGTTGAACTGGTGGTCAGAATTGACTAGCGTACACGTAAGTTGATATAATGTATGAATATGCGGTAAAATGGCAGTATCATGGATGATACTGGGAAAACAAACGAAACTGTACACGATATATTGCAGGGTGCTTACAGGGCCCTGGGAGAAGGTTCTTTTACAGAGTCCATTGATCTTTTGGAGAAGGCGCTTACCATTGATTTTGATCACAAAGAGGTGGTTGCGGCTTTAAAGTGCGCAAATTACTGGTATGAAAGAAGTAAAAGGCTGGATTCTATACCCGGAGATTTTGAAAAAGGTGAGTATCTACTGAACCAGTGGAAGAATTTTATCCTCTTTTTAGATCGTGTCAAAGACTGTAACGAACAGGGGATGAATGCTGTTAGGCAGCTGGTTTTTGAAAAGGCCCGGTTCTATTTCATGAAGGTTTTTAATGATCAGGGGGGGCAAGATCCGGAAATCATGTTTCGGCTTGCTCGGTGTTACAAAGGCAAAGGTGATTATGAGCATGCGATCGAATACTATGAAGCTGCTAACAGACAACGATCTGAAGATCCGACAATTATCTCAGAATTGGCCGATTGTTATGCCCTGATAAACGAAATACGGGCTTCAAAAATATTTTTTCGAGAGGCATTTTTCTTAGACCCGCAGAAAGTAGAAATAGCCTTTCTTGAATCATTGCTTGTTGGAAGAATAGTCCATAGCCTAAAAGAACTTGGTTATGAATCTCCAGAGTTGGAAGAATGGATTTCTGTATATGGGGTAATTTATGGAGTTTTTACAGTTAAACGGGAACTGAAATCAATAGAGTTTGGTAAATTGAAACAATCCATTTTCAATTTGGAATCGGAGTTGTCGGAAAACCAAAAAAAACAACCCTATGTATTACCACGATTATTTACACGATATTTTTGGTTAATCGATCACTATGTTTGCGTTAAAGAAGACAGGAAAAAGATAGAGGATGTACTTAAAAAAATACGTAATCTCGATTCAACCCTATACGAAAAGTATATTAACTGAGCAATTCTAAATATGAAAGTCCAAAGTACTTTCATATTTAGAATTGCTGATATTAACTAAAGCGGAGCGTTGTAATGTCTGAAAAAAAAGTACGAGTAATAAATGAGCTACTCAATGAAGAAAAATGGACGAGGGCCACTCTTAATAGTTACACAATCAATAATTTTAAAGAGTTGGATACACTGATAGAAGAAACCATTGATAGTGAAAGTCAGGATGAGATCAAAGAACTTTGCGATGAACATCTACATCACACTAAAAACAGCATTATAGCTCTTTATATTTCAGGAATCCTTTCATTGCGGATACAACTAATAGATGATTCGAACCTTGTTAAGCTCATATCGATTTTTTCTGATAACCACAAATGGAATATTGTTGAGTTTCTTTGCAATAGAATTCTGGAATTTGGGGAAAACAAATATGCCCTCCGCACTCTGGCAGAATGTTATCGGCATGAAAATGAAGAAGAAAAAATGTATTCTGTATGGGAAAGATTAATAAAGGTTGATTATGAGGAAGCTGACATTGTAAAACAGATAGCTCAAAGAAAAGAAGAAGAAGAGAAGATCGAAGAGGCAGTAGATTACTACAAAAAGGCCATTTACAGATATATTAACAAAAAACTTTTTGCCAGTGTAAAAGATATTTGGCACAAGCTTATTGCTTATGTACCCGAAGAGGTTGATTTTTTCTTTAATTTAGACAGTAAAATAGAAAAAACAATTAGTCCTGATCGCGCTGCTCAACTCTTAGAAGAGCTTTATGAGTACTACCACGACCAGAAGGATTGGAACAGGTCTATCGAAATAGTAAAAAGAATATTAAATTATGATTCAAAGAATGAATGGGCTAGAAAAGAAATACTAGATTGTTATAAAGAAAAGTACAGCTATCACAGCCATTTAGAAGAGTATATACGTCTATCTAACCTTACCCAGAGTTGGAGAAATGTTCACGATGCTATAGGAGATTTCGAGAAACACATTAGTTTTGATGCCGGTAATTTCGTATGTCACAGATCATGGGGTATTGGTCTTATTTCCGGTATAAAAGATGATGAAATAACTATTGATTTTTCCAGAAAGCGCGGACATAAAATGAGCCTAAAAATGGCCGTGAACGCTCTGAACATTCTTGCTAAAGACCATATATGGGTGCTTAAAGTCATAATGAAAAAGGATGAACTTAAGCAAAAAGTAAAAAAAGATATTCCCTGGGCCTTGAAAACGGTCATAAAAAGTTTTGATAATGCTGCCGATATGAAAAAAATCAAAAACGAGCTGGTCCCCAGCATTTTGACCCAGGGAGAATGGTCATCTTGGAGTACGGAGGCTAGAAAGGTCTTAAAGACAAATCAAGATTTTGGTCACCTTCCAGATAAAGTTGATTTTTACATGGTACGAGAGAACCCTATTTCCTACGAAGAAAAGGTTTTTAACAAATTCAAAGCGGAAAAAAGCTTTTTTAACAGGGTACAAACATTACGAGAATTTTTAAGAAATTCTGATCCCGATTCGGATTTTTTTGCTGAAATGGTTGATTATTTTGTAAATTTTCTTCGAGCCTTTAACGTTGTAAATGAGCAGATAATTGCAAGTTATTTACTTATAACCGATTTGGTTAAAGATCATCCATATTTGAATCCGGGTTTGGACCTTTCGTTCCCTGAGCTTATTGAAGAGACGAACAATTTAGAAGAAACTTTTGCAAAAATCGAAGATACTGAATTGAAAAAAATCTTTCTTGCTGAAGTAAAGAAACATCTCTCCGATTGGGGTGACGTGTATACTAGATTATTTCCGGCTTACTTAACAAAATATATTATAGACGAACTTAAAGAGCACTATCCGGAGAAGCTAAGAACACTTTTTAATGATATTGTTGAAAATTCCAGGGATTACAGGGAGTCTTTTATCTGGCTGGCAAAAAACCACGATCAGAAATGGTTTGAATGCTGGGATATAAAATACGAAAAAATTCTTATTGGAATGATCCATCTACTTGATGTCACCTTCCGAGAGATAGATAATAGGAGAGATGTAAGTAATAACAGGAAACTAAATAGGCAGATTCAAGGATTTCTTTTTAAGGACCGAAATCTTGAGAAGTATCTATTAGAAAGCGATGAGGACTCAGTAAACCGCCTGCTCACACTGGTAGAAGACGTAAAAGACCTTGATCCATCGATAAAGATAGAGCTTAGACATAAGATAATAGAAAAATTTCCTAATTTTAAATTGATAAGTAACAAAGAGCAAATTAACAAGACACAGGGACTCATTGTTACAAAATCCAGCTTTGAAAGGAAGAAAAAAGAGTTGCAGCACATTATCGATGTCGAAATACCGGAAAATTCAAAAGAAATTGGTGCTGCTATAGAACTTGGCGATCTCAGAGAAAACGCTGAATACAAAGCAGCTAAAGAGCGGCAGGATATACTAAACAACAATGTTTCCAAATTGAATGACGAGATTGAGAAAGCTCAGATATTCGAAAAAGACAAGGTGGATACCACAAAGATTTCCTTCGGTACAACTGTTCTATTTACAAATAAGGATGAGCAAAAAGAAGAAAAGTATACTATACTAGGTCCGTGGGAATCGGAACCGAAAAAATACATTATTTCGTATCTTTCTCCTCTGGGGAGTGAATTGCTTAATCATAAAGTTGGCGAGAATCTTCATTTTGTTATTAACGATAGAGAGTACAATCTTAGAATTGAGGATATAACAGAAGCTGATTTTTAGTTGCCGAGTACAGCAACAATAATCCAAGAGTACGAGTAAAAACATAGGAGGGGTATATGGTGTTAAAACGAGGAGCAATAGTAGCAGTAGCTTTCTTTTTGGTAATCTCAGGTACCCATGTTCTCTACGGCGAGGAAACGAAGGATGTTGTAGTACTTCTGGACACCTCCAGTAGTGTTATGCCGATTTATGATGATCTTGTTAACTATGTTATTGGAGATACACTTAGGGAACATGTAAACAGCGGCGATACCTTCCATCTTCTCAGTTTCAACAGTAATCCCGAAATAGAAATTTCCGAAAAAATACAAACAAAAGATGATATCGCCAATATTCTTGAAAGATTGCTGCTCCTGCAACCTATTGGACGGTACACTGATCTTATACTAGCTTTAAAATATCTCTATCAATACACTATAGATCTGCCATTTGACAGGGAGAAATCTATTGTAATCCTTACCGACGGTATTCATGATCCTCCTCCGGGCAGTCTGTTTCCATCAAACGATCCGAACCTAAAAACAGAAGTAAAACGTATTACTGAAGAGTTGAATCGCCGCGGATGGGATGTCCGACTGATAAAACTACCTTCAGATACAGAAAAGACAGCTAAAAAGAGCATGACAGACAAAAACGAAGATGAAGAATCGAAAGAAGGATCGAAAGAGAAGTCGGAAGAAGACATTTCAGAAGAAGGTCTTTTAGATGATATTTCGGAAGAGCTGGATGTACCAATCGTAGAGTATGAAGATGGTGAGAGTGAAGAACTATCTCACAAGACCTTTAATATGGCAACCGTAATCTATCCGGATCAATTGGGCCTCGTAGGATATTCTTTTAATTTGCCTTTAACATTTATAAATACTACCAATGAGGAAATCCATCTCAGATTGAAGAGAATAGTATTAGATAACAAGAATATTTTGAGGGAACCCGTTTCACTATTAATTAATAGGGATGAAAAAAAATCAATAGACTGTCCTATCTCTCTTCCTAAATCCTTGGAGCCGGGAAAACAAGACCTTAGAATAACTTTAGGCTTTGTTGAAAAAACAAAAGCAGCACCAAAGGAAGGAATTATATCCTTAGAGCTTAAACAGAGTAGTGCGGAAAAAGCGGGAAATACTCTAAGGAAATTCACTCCAATTTTTCTTATTGTTCTATTGGTCGTTGCTGTTACGAGTATTTTGTTTTTTCTAAAGAGAGTTGTCTTTGATACAAGTTGGACAAGCAGTGTTGGAGAGAAAAGTCTCTATAAAGTTGACTACTCTAAGATGGAAGAAAAAGAAGGCAGAGCAATAGAATTATTCGTGGTAAACCAAAATAGAAATATTGGATTAAGAAATGTTGCAATAATGAAGAAAGGCGATGTAAAAACCGTTGGCGGCCGGGGCTCGAATTTCTGGATCTTTCTTATGCCGATTCCAAGGAATATTGGAAAAATATCTTATGACGGGGAAACCTTCGTATTTGAGCCTATAAAGAAAGAGTTTCTTTTATATCCAAAGAGCACACTCAAAGATTGCCTAAACAGGGAATTAACAGCCCTTACAGATAAAGGTAAAAGAATCTTCTTTACATTCAAACCGTATATTTCAAAGAGAGACAGAATAAATAAAATTATTCATCTTACTGATCATACCGGATTATCGGAAGATACCCTTGGGGAAAAGTAATGTACAAATCAAAGAGATTCTAAAGCATCGGCCGCGGTTTTACGCACCGGTTTTGAATTTCCCTCTTCTGTTAAAGATTCTATTCTGCCCTTTAATTCAGTAAACCCATTTTTCTGGATACCTCGGATTGCCAGCATTGTAACAATATAGTGGGGATGGTCCAAAAGGAGGAGAAAAATCTCTTTTAACGCCGGAGAGGTTTGCTTTGAAAGGGCTTTTACCGTTTCCATAAGAATGTTGGGTCTGCTCTGATTAGTACCCCATTCCTTTTGAATGATCTCTTTAAAAACATTTACAGAAGACTCGGTATGGTGATTTGTAAGGGTAAGAAGAGCAGACTTTCTTATTTCCAAGGAGTATTTTTTGCTTGTATAAAAATCTCTTAGTTCTTCAACCGCTTTAGCATTGCCTATTGCCCCAAGCGCCAGAATTGCTTCTATTTTAACTTTGTTTTCGGGATCATTTTTTGCTTTGTATACGAGAATAGGGACAGCTTCGCTATACTGTAACTCGCCTAAAGCTTTTGCCGCTACTACCCTACTCCGCCAAAATGAGTCCCTCAACCCCTTTAAGAGGAAGGCCTTAGACTCAGCTGTATCGTATTGTCCAATAGCGTAGAGAATGTAGGATCTTAGGTACACATCATCGGTTTCGTAAGCATCATTGAGGACCTGAAGGGATTCAGGATTGCCGATCTTTCCAAGAGCGTCTGCCGCGTAGCGTCGCCAGGTGGACTCTTCATTCTCATCCAATACTATTGTTTCCAACTTCTGTCGGGCAGCATCCGCTTTCATGCTGCCAAGAGCAAGAAGTATTTCCGGTTTTAACTGACTTGGGAAATCGTCTGAATCCAACTTTTCTAATAAATCCTCGATGTACTTTTCCTTATCACTTTTTTGATCCAGTCCGATAGTTTTCAAGGCCTTTCTTGCAATGGAGTCATTAGAATGATCTACAAGAGGATAAAGATGCTTGGCAAAAGCTTTATCTTCGAAAATGGAAAGGTATTCTATAACTTCCAGGAGTAAGTCCCGCCCATAGTCTTCATGGTTTTTTAGAATACCGGTTGCTTTATCCCAGGCTTCTGTATAGTGAATAGCGGTAAAATATGCGAAAATTGCTTTATTTACATCCTCACCTAAGGACATGGTAAGAAGAGAATACACATCCTCAGAAAGTTTTGTATTTTCTTCTTCTGCAAGGGTCTTAAGGAGTTCTACAACCTCTGATTCAATGCCGTAGGCAAGAATCTCCTTTCTTTCTTCGAAGAGGGTTTTTACGTCTTCTTCCCTTTCTTTTACAGCTTCGGAGGACCTGGAAGAAGTATCTTCCTCATTATTATCAGAAAAAAGAGAATGTACTGTACAAAAAATAAAAAAACCAAAAACGGAAAGAGCAACAATTCTTCTAATGTCCAAATCTACCTCCTGCTTTTAACTATATGCCATATCATTTCAATTTTCAAAAGGAGATACATTAAAATGAGTATTCCGATGCCGATTATACCAACACTGAAGAGCATGAAAAAGGAAAATAGGGAACTTCCCTGTTTCCACCAATCCCCGGTAAGAGAGAGGAAAATACAGACGAAAGCCGCGGTGGGAATAAGGGAAATAAAGACCTTTGCAGTGGTGGATAAGATTATTTTTCCATGCAGAGTACCTAAACTATGTTTCGTTAGTATAAGCAAAACAATAAGGCCTATGGTAAAAGCTCCGGAATTTGCCAAGGCAAGACCCGTTACTCCAAGATATGTCTCCTTTAACCATAATGAAAGGCCTACATCGATAATAACCGTAATAAGTGCGGTAGAAAAAGGAATTTTATAATTGCCTCGGGCGTAGAACGTTCTCTGTAAAAAGTTAAAGGCCCCTACGCTGTAAAGACCGATGGAATACCCTATAAGCACTGTAGAAGTCTGTATAGTGTCCGCAAGAGAAAATGCTCCCCTGAACATGGCAACAGAAATTATTTGCTTCCCAAGAAGTACTAAAAAAAGAGAGGAAGGAAGAAGAAAAACAAGAAGAAACCGTAAACCGTACTGTAGGCTTTCACTTAACCCTTCAGTGTCTTTCCTTTCTACTTGCCGGCTCATTCTTGGAAAAAGGACTGTTGTAATAGAGGCGGAAAAAATGCCAAAAGGAAGTTGAAAGAAGACTAAAGCGTAGTGTAAAGAGGAGGCACTGCCATCGGATAATCCGGTAGAAAAGCGTACTGCGATTTGTTGATTTATCGTAAAAATAGAAGCAGTAGCAACTACGGGAAGCCAGTTTTTAATAATAGCACGGAATTGGCTATTAGAAAAATGAAAATTTAATGCGAAGGAGAAATTCAGTTTTTTGAATTGCCTGGATTGAAAGAGTATTTGCAATACTCCTCCAACTAATACTCCAAAGGCCATTGAAAAAGCTCCCAGCCACCTATGGAGCCAAAGAATGGATATTATAACGGAAATAGAAAAAAGAATAGGCGTTAATGCTGGTATGAAAAAACTATTTTTTGAATTTAAAGCCCCCATAAGTACCGCGCTTACACTAATAAACAGAATATAATTTATAAACCACCTGAAAAGATCCACAGAGAGGGTTATCTTTTCCGGATCATCGAATTCTACGAGAACAATTTTGATAAGTGGTTCGGCAAAAATAATGGAGAATATACAAAGCGGCACAAGGACTACTATTTGGAATGCGAGTAAGTTAGAAACAATTCTTTTTGAAGTAGTCCCGCTGGGATCATTAATATTAGCCGCAGATAGTACCGGGATAAAGGCAGAAGAAAGCGCACCTTCGGCCATTAATTTTCTAAGGTTATTTGGAATAGTAAATACAGCGTTTAGAACATCAGCTTTCCCCCCCGCGCCAAAAATAGCGGCAACTACAGCAATCCTGACAAACCCAAGGAGTCTGGAAATAAAGGTCAGAAACATGACAGAGAAGGTTGATTTGGAACTTTTATGAAGGTCCATTTCCCTCATTGGTTTAGGATTATCTATCGTATTCTGATTCATTATTCATTCCGTTGCCCATTGTAAGCATGTAAAAAATCATTTTTAAATGCTTCAAATCTGTCCACTCGGATGGAAGCTCTTATACTTTCTAAAAGTGTATACATGAAATGCAAATTATGTTCTGTCGCCAAGACAGGGCCTAGTATTTCTTTTGCCTTAAAAAGGTGTCGAAGAAATGCCCTGGAGTATGTTTTACAGACTGCGCAAGAACATTTTTCATCGATGGGGCCTTCATTCATCTTGTGATAATCTTTCTTTAAGTTAGTAACACCTTGATAGGTAAGGACAGACCCGTTTCTGGCGACCCTTGTCGGGTAAACGCAATCAAACATATCTATCCCCTGTTCTACTGCTTCAAATATATACTCAGGTGTTCCAATACCCATTACATACTTAGGCTTATTATTAGAAAGTAAACCAGAAGTGAGAGAAAGAATCTCTTTAAAAACAGCAAAGGATTCCCCTACAGAAAGCCCGCCTATTGCGTTGCCGGGTAAGTCGATTTCTTCTATGTTCTCGGCACTTTTCTTCCGCAGATCGTGAAAAAAGTTGCCCTGGACGATTCCAAATAAAATTCCTTTATAACCGCTGTAGGTTCTTTCCAGCCATGTTTTTTTACTCCTTGTTGCCCAGTCGCAGGTTAATTGTTCAGCGTGTACGGCTTCTTCATGAGATATACCGGGAGGAGTACAGACATCAAGAGGCATTTGTATGTCGCTTCCTAACACGCATTGAATGTCAGTAACATCTTCGGGAGAAAGAAAATGATAAGAGCCGTCTATGTGGGAACGGAATTGCACACCCTCTGGAAGAACTTTTCTGAAAGGGGCAAGAGAAAAAACCTGATAACCACCAGAATCGGTTAAGATGTTACCTTTCCATGTTGAGAATTCGTGAAGTCCGCCAAAATGCTGAATGATGTCTCTACCGGGACGAAGGAAAAGATGATATGTATTTGAAAGAATAAGTGAATACCCAATCTCTTTAAGAATATCCGGTTTAACTGCCTTTACAGTGCCATTGGTCCCTACGGGCATAAACACTGGTGTTTCTATATCGCCATGGAAAAGATAAAGCTTTCCTGTCCTGGCTTTTGTTTTGCTTGACTGGTGGTCTACAGAAAAGATAGGACTCCTGTACATAAACCCTTCCTTAGGTCCTGGCATAACGAAAAAGCATACTACTAGGTATTAAAAACAAAATAAAAGGCAGCCAAGCACCCATAAGGGGGGGGATATACCCAAGTTTGGCAATAAGAATAAAAACCATCTGAAATACATAGTAGAGGACAGAAATAATCAAGCTTATGAGGAGACTCATTAGGAGAATATTCTTTTTTAATTTCCCGCCGATAGCACTGGAAAGAAGGGTAACTAAAAAAGGGGTAAGGGCAAAGGAAAAGCGCTTGTAATAGTCCGTTAATGCGCCTCGGTAATCCAAGCCTGCCCGTTTTAACGTTGTAATCCACTGAGAAGCGTCTTCCATAGTCATCTCTTCTACATTCCTTTCCGTTTTTCTAAATGTTGAAGGTGGTTCGTTTAAGTATTCAACTTTATGTACCCTCTCTTTCTTTTCGGTAATAAATCCATTGGAAGGAAGGGAAAATATTCTTGTTTCATGCAATTCCCAAATGCCGGAAGCCCATTTTGCCCATTCCGCGTAGATGATGGTATCTATGGCTAAATCACTGTTAAAATTAATTACCGTTAGCCCTGAGAGGGTTTTTGAGTTATCGTTGTAATAATCAGCTTGATAGATGATACTCCTGTCTTGGCTTAATACAGTAACGTTTGCGTTGCTTAAGGACCTGCGCTGCTTTAACAGTTCACGGGAAAGGTTGTTTTTTTCCTTAAAGGTATCAATAACGACTGCTTCCTCAAAGTAGAACCAGAAACCGCTTAGAAGTATCCCGCTGAATAAAATAGGTAAAACGAAACGGAACAGAGAAACTCCGGCACCAAAGACAGCAATGAGCTCATTGTGCCCGTAGAGTGTGCCCAGAGTAAAAGATACAGAAAAGAGAAGGGAAATAGGTAAAGAATAGGATACGCACTTAGGCAGGTATAGAAGGGCGACAGTCAAGATATCCTTTAAGGAAACGTCGTAGTGAAGGTATCTCCAGAGATTGGAAAAAAGATCAACCAATTCGAGGATAAGTACAAAGAAGATAAGCGAAAAGAGTAGGATCGGAGTAAACTGTTTTACTATCATGTAGATAAATGTCTTCATATTAATCCTGTACTATTTAAGCTTCCTCATAGTGTAGAGAAGAATCGCAAGGAAAAGGACAAAAATATTAGGTGCCCACATGGAGAGAAAAGGCGATACATCAAGTCGAAGGCCTAAAGTCTGTCCGGCAAAGAGGATGCTCCAGTATATCAGAGATATTATCAGCCCGACACCAAAGCCCACAGCCCTACCCCTCCGTCCGGTTATCATACCGGCAGGCACAGCAAGAAAAATAAAAATAAAGCACCCCAAAGGCACAGCGAATTTTTTATTGAACTCGAGTTGATAAATCGTAAGGGATTTGCTGGAAATATCCCGGTTGAGGGCGTTGTTGTATCGATTGTAGTGTTCTATAAGAGGAGAAATAGTATTAGCGAAATTCTTCTCTGTTAAATGCTCACCTGTTAAATGGAGTCTTCTGTACAACCCCATTAGTACCCAGCGATCAACCATATTATTTTTTGCATGCATGGTCCTCTTTTTTTCCAGTTCTTCCTTTTTTGCTTGAATAGTGTTCCATACATCTACACTACTCATCTCGGATGGTCCCGGATTTCTAATAGAAAAGCTAATGTCTTTCAATAGAATATTATAGGTCATTCTTTCAGCGGTGAAGTATTCGAAACTTTTTCCCCTCTTCGGCTGAAATATTTGACTAAAAACGTTCTCAAGCTCTAAAGAAATAACTCCCCTCTGTGTATAGGTATCCGCAAGGTAACCCTGATTAGCGTGTATTATCCTTTTTTCATTTTGAGGTGTCTTATCAAGAATGGAGATATTGTAAATTGTATTACCCTCAATCGAACCGGTAACAATAACACTATCCTGATAGTATTTAACAGAATTAGCCTCTAGTTCCATTTCCGGATTCGCATAGAGTAGTTTTCGATACAATTTTCCAAAGTTTAGGGTTCCCATAGGAAGGAAGTAATCGTTCATTATAAAAGATGTCAGTGAAAAAAGGATTCCCAATAAAAAGAAGGGCATAAAGATCGTCCGGATGGAGATACCAGATGCCTGAAAAGCGAGTATTTCGTTGCTACTCGACAGGCCTCCAATGGCCATTAAAGCCCCAACAAGGGATGAAAAAGGAAAAGATAAAGATACGATGAGTGGAAGGGAGTAGAGAATGAGGAGGAGAACATCTTTAAAGGGAACATGTTTTGAAAGGATTTCTTCAGCTAAGAGGAGAAGCTGATTAACGAAAAAGATGAAAAAGAAAAAGAGAAAAGCGACAAAAAAGGCGAAAATAAATTCTCTTCCGAAGTAAACATAGACCCTGACATATGATCTTCTTCCCATCTCATCCTATGTCCCTGTGGAGCCGAATCCGCCTGGTCCTCGACCTGTAGAAGAAGTGGAATCCACTATTACGAATGTCCCCTTTTCTACTGGGGAAATAATCAATTGAGCGATTCGGTCCTTGTCCTGCAGTGTGTAGGGTTGATCTCCAAGATTAATTAAGATTACTTTCACCTCACCGCGGTAATCCGAATCGATTGTTCCGGGGGAATTCAGTACGGTTACCCCCCCTTTAATGGCCAGGCCAGATCGTGGACGTATTTGGGCTTCATAGTTTTTAGGAATTTCCATAGCGAAACCTAGGGGTATCAATACCCTTTCTCCCGGGGAAAGGATAATGTCTTTTTCTATATTAGCAAACACATCTGCCCCGGCAGAGCCTTCAGTTGCGTATTCTGGGGCTTTTCCACCGCTTAATAGTTGTACCTTTACCGATGTACTCATATTTTCTTAATACACTCGCTATACCAGTATTACCGTACTGGTATGGTATTTCTGTGATCTATTTACGCCTTCCCTCGTTACCCCTTCCTCCGCCGGAAGACCCTTTCCCTTCTCTACCCTGGCCTCCTTGACCATGGTCTTTAGAACCATCCGGATCAATCGCATCTATATAGCTCAAATTCAATCTGCCAAGTTTGTCCTTCTCCACCAGCTTAACGGGGATCTCCTGATCAACATCTAAAACATCAGTTACTTGATTCACCCTCTGCCTGGAGAGTTTAGATATATGAACGAGACCCTCCCTTCCCGGGAGAAATTCCACAAACGCACCAAAATCCATAATCTTCTTTACAACTCCGTTGTATATCTTGCCAACTTCCGGTTCTTCCACCATTCCCTTTATTGTTTCTTCCGCTTTTTCAGCGTCTTCCCGGTTTTTTGCGTAGATAATGATTTTACCGTGGTCATCGATATTAACATTCACATTGCAGGTTTCAGAAATATGTTTAATATTTTTTCCGCCGGGACCGATTATAGCACCGATCTTGTCCTCTTCAACTTGCATGGTAACGATTTTTGGTGCAAACTCGGATATTTGCTCATTTGGAATACTTAAGGTTTTATTCATAATGTCTAGGATATATTCTCTTCCTTTTTTAGCCTGAGCGAGGGCGCGTGACATAATGTCATAATCTACATTTTTAATTTTTATATCCATTTGAAAAGCGGTGATTCCCTTTTTTGTTCCAGCTACCTTGAAATCCATATCTCCGAGGTGATCTTCTTCGCCGAGAATATCGCTAAGGATGGCCGTGTTGTTTTCATCGGTAATAAGACCCATGGCTATGCCGGCTACAGGAGCGGAAATTGGAGTGCCGCTGTTCAAAAGAGACAGAGTGGATCCACAGACAGTGGCCATGGAAGAGCTTCCATTAGACTCAAGAACCTCAGAAACTACTCGGAGTGTATAAGGGAATGTTGTCTTATCAGGAAGGACCGGCTCTATTGCCCTCTGTGCCAGATGTCCATGACCAACTTCTCGTCGGCCTGTAAAGAACCTGCCTGTTTCTCCCACTGAAAAAGGAGGAAAGTTGTAGTGAAGCATAAAGTGTTCGTATCTTGTTTCACTGTCTATATCGTCCCGCATTTGTTCATCGTAGACAGTACCAAGAGTGGTAATTACCAAAGCCTGGGTTTCACCCCTGGTAAAAAGGGCGGAGCCGTGGGTCCGTGGGAGTATCCCGACTTCACAGCTGATTGGTCTTATATCCTCTGTACCCCTTCCGTCGGTTCGTATACCTTTTTCCAATATTGATTTCCGAACAATTTCATATTCCATATTTTCAAAGAGAGAAGAAACAAGACCTTTATCATCTTCAGTGAAGGATTCCTCAAAGTGTTCTTGGGTCTCTTTTTTTACAGTACGAATTGCATCTTGCCGTTCCATTTTACCCTTTACAAAACATGCTTCTTCGAGTTTTCCATAGGCGTAGTTTCTGATTTCGTCTTCTTTTTCAAGCACATGTTTCTTTGCCGGAAGTTCAATCTTAGGCTTTCCCACAAGCTCTCTCAAGGTATTTTGTATTTTGCAAAGTTCCGCGATAATTGGTTGTGCCTTTTGAATCGCGGCAAGAAGTTGTTCTTCGGAGACTTCGGAAGCACCACCTTCTACCATTGTAATACCGGCTTCCGTACCGGATACAATAATATCAATCTTACTTCTTTCTATCTCCTCGAAAGTGGGATTGATTATGTATTCTTCGTCTATCATACCAACTCTGACTGCGCTTACCGGACCGTCAAAGGGAATATCAGAAATAACAACCGCCGCGGAAGCGGCCACCATTGCTATGATATCCGGGGTATGTACTTGATCCGATGATATAGTAGTTGGAACGACTTGTATCTCCCGTGAGAACTCTTTATGGAAGAGCGGCCGCATTGGTCTGTCGATTAACCGTGACACGAGGATTTCTTTATCTTTTGGCCGTCCTTCTCTTTTGATAAAACCGCCCGGGATTTTTCCTGCGGCGTAGAATTTTTCATTATACTCTACCTGCAGGGGGACATAATCTAAACCCTCGACCTCTTTATCCGAACAGCACACTGTTGCTAACACAGCTGATCCCGCGTACCTTGCAAAAACAGAGCCGTTTGCCTGTTTTGCTATCTTTCCTGTTTCAAGGATGAGATCATCGTCTCCGATTTTTAATCTTACTGATTCCATTATACTTCCTTATTTTTTCTGTTGTTCTCTCGCTTTTGTTTTCTTTCGATTTACATGAAGAGAGAGCATTGCTATTTTCGCAGTTGAAGCTGTTTAATGAGACTTCTGTACTTTTCAATGTCTTTCCGCATAAGATATTTTAAAAGTCTCCGCCTTTTTCCTACCATCTGCAGCAGTCCTCTACGAGAATTATGGTCCTTTTTATTCACTTTAAAATGTTCTGTTAGATCTTTTATTCTCGATGTAAGCAAGGCTATTTGGACTTCCGTGGAGCCTGTGTCTTTATCGTTTTCTCCGTACTCTTTAATGATATCCTGTTTTGTTTCCTTTGTTACTGCCATTTGGTTCTCCTTAAATAGTTCTTCCTTTTATCCCTTTCCTTTTTGCTTGCTTTTTTCTTAGCAAGGCTCTGTGTTGGTAGAGGGTCTAAGAAATTCAAGACTCCCTTCACCTGTTAAGGGTAATTCTTTTATGACAATTTCTCTATTTGATATAAGAACGGACCCGGTGGCATCCTCACCGTTCTTTTTATACCGCACTTTGTATTTTCCCGGCGGCGGAAGGACCTTTTTTAATATATTTTTGTCTATTACCGTCACCTGTGAATTTTCTTTTTCAACCCAATTAGGAATAGTAAACGAATATGGTCTCCCCAGCATTTTCGATGCTTCCTTAACATCTCCTGCAAGTATTGTTTTCCTTATTCGGGTACTGCTAATAATCTCCTTGCTATACTTGAGATGATGTATAACATCGAGATGTATGCCATCTTTTTCCGCTAGTATTTCTTTTACTCCTTCAATATCTGTTTCTGCGTTTTGACCGCAGCGAAAATTTTCTCCTAATGCTATGTAGGAAATGTTCTTTCTGGAGATAAGAGCATCTAAAAAATCTCTACAACTTAGTGTACTGAAATCATGGGAAAAGTCAATGAGAAGAACGACGTCGACTTTAATGTCGGAAAGAAGTATTAGTTTTTCTTTAAGAGTAGTAAGGTTCCCCTGGAAGATTTCAGGGGAGAGGATTCTCACAGGATTTTCGCGAAATGTAACAACCATAGATTTTGTATCTTTTTGCTGCAGAATCTTCTGTATCAGGTGCTGGTGTCCAAGGTGTACTCCATCGAACACGCCGATAGTGCAAGAGTACAGGGACTTTTCCCCTTCATATTTTTTCCCCCAATTCTTCCAATTTATTATATCCATCAGTTCTTTTCTCCCACAAACTTGTACTGAAGGTCCCCCTTGGTTTTCTCTAATAAAGCCACAAAATGAGAATGTACATCAGTAACAGCGTATAAACCGTCTTTAAAGATAGGATTGGTAAAATACTGCTCTAAAAGAGGTTTTCCATAATATAAGTACTGAAGGTATTCGGGTTTTACAGTAAGAAATGAAACGTCTGGAATTTTATGAAAAAAATCAAATGGTTTTACAATATGATTATGAGCATCTTTCAGAGTAAAGGGGCCAATTCTTGTGCGCACTAGATCAATGCAAAATGCGGCGGTCCCACATTTTGCTCCTACATCTCTGGCAATGGAGCGAACATAGACCCCTTTCGAACAGCTAATATTCAGGGTAGCGTCCGGGGGGTCCCAATCCAAGAGTTCTATTGCATTAATCCGTATCCTTTTAGTAGAAGGAACGAAGTCTCCTCCTGCTCTGGCGATTTTACTCGATCGTTTTCCCTTTACATGCACAGCCGAATAGCGGGGGGGGTGTTGTTCTCTAATCTCCAAAAAGGTTTTTAGCTTTTCCTCCACTTTGGCCATATTCGGGAGCGGTCCCTCTTTAATAATAGTTCCCTCCGGGTCCAAAGTATCTGTTTGTGCTCCGAAACGGAAAACAGCATGGTAAGATTTGTCCATATTTGTTATTAGTGGAACGCATTTTGTCATTTTTCCCGTCAGAACGATAAGAAGTCCCGAAGCAAATTTGTCTAATGTTCCCGCGTGACCTACCTTGTTTGTTCCAAGCTCTTTTTTTATTTCCGATAGGGCTTGAAAAGAGGTTATGTCCTTTGGTTTATGAAGAAACAACGAGCCGCTTTTGCTCATTCGCGATTCAGTTCCTCAATCTTCTTGTTCAAAATAAAGCCTTCGGCAATTGAATAATCCGCGTAAAAGCTTAGTTTCGGTGTATACCGTATTCTAAGGTGCTTATTCAGAAGATGCTGTATAAAGCCGCTGGCATTGTTCAAACCCTTTACAGCAGTATCGAGTTTAATCTCCGGATCATATCCGGATACATAAATCTTGGCATAGGCTGTATCAGGGGATACCTTAACCTTACTTATACCCATAAGGGTAGAAACCCGGGGATCTTTGACTTTTTTACTAACGATAATATTACCAATTTCTTCTTGTATTATCCTTTCTAACTTCTTCTGTCGCAGTGTTGACATGGATTTTAGCTCTCATCAAGGGTCTTTGCTATCTCTTTCATCTCGAATACTTCAAAACGATCGCCGACTTTCACATCCGTAAGGCCGTCTATTCCGATTCCGCATTCGTAATTAGCTTCAACTTCTCTCACATCGTCCTTGAAGCGTTTGAGAGAACTGATTTTACCAGTATGGACCACTACATCATCGCGAATAACATGGGCGGAGGCACCGCGTTTTATCTTGCCGGAGGTGACAAAACATCCAGCCACTAGTCCTATTTTTGGTACTTTAAAAACATCCCGTGCTTCTGCTTCGCCGATTGTTTCTTCCTCGTAGTCGGGTTCCAGCAGTCCTTCCATTGCGGATTTAATATCGTTCACCACATCGTAAATAACGTTATACTTTCGTATTTCCACCCTCTCTTGTTCTGCGTAGGTAAGGGCGTTGGGAGTAGGTCTTACGTGAAAACCAATGATAATTGCGTTTGAAGCGGATGCCAGCATAACGTCCCTTTCGTTAATAGCACCAGCAGATGCGTGAATTACATTGAGTCTGATAGATGAAGTGCTCAGCTTCTCCAGTGCGGATTGTAATGCCTCTACAGAACCGTATACGTCTCCCTTGATTACAACCTTCAGTTCCTGGATTTCACCGTCCTGAATTGAATCGTAGAGATTGTCCAAGGTGACCTTTTTCACATTGGCCGCGTTTTCCACCTTCTTAAGTTCCTGGCGTTTTGCTCCCACCTGGCGGGCGAATTTCTCATTTTCTGTAACTTGGAAGGGGTCACCTGATTGAGGTATTCCGGTAAATCCGAGAATTTCCACTGGCATTGAAGGAGTAACAACATCTACCTTTTCCCCTTTATCGTTAAACATAGCCCGCACCTTTCCCGGATAAATACCGGCAATGAAGGCATCTCCCACCTCGAGTGTTCCTCTCTGGACCAATACGGTAGAGACAATCCCCCTTCCGTGGTCCACCTTTGATTCGATTACATGTCCCTCGGCACGGCAGGAGTAATCCGCTTCCAATTCGAGCATCTCCGATTGAAGAAGGATTGTCTCCATGAGGCCTTCCAAACCGGTTTGTTTTAGGGCGGAGATGGAACAGAAGAGAGTGCCGCCGCCCCAATCTTCAGGAATAAGATCGTATTCGGATAACTGTTGTTTCACTCTGTCGGGATTAGCTTCGGGGAGATCGATTTTATTAACTGCAACGATTATAGGAACATTAGCCTCTTTCGCGTGGTTAATAGCTTCTACCGTTTGCGGCATTACCCCATCGTTAGCCGCGACAACAAGAATTACGAGGTCCGTGATTTGAGCTCCCCTGGAACGCATAGTGGTAAATGCTTCATGACCAGGAGTGTCGAGAAAAACAACCTTTCCTTTATCGTTTTCAACGACATAGGCGCCAATGTGCTGGGTAATTCCACCGTGTTCAGAGGCTACAACATCGGACGATCGGATTGCATCAAGGAGTTTTGTCTTGCCGTGGTCCACATGTCCCATGACAGTAACAATGGGCGGACGATGTTGAACATGCTCTTTGTTGTCCTCTTCACTTTCGATTATTGTTTCATCGTAGAGTGAAACAATATTTACTTTACAGCCGTACTCTTCAGCAATTAGAGCCGCCGTATCAGCGTCAATCTGTTGATTTATAGTGGCCATTACACCCATAGACATGAGTTTTCCAATAAGATCAGAAGCTTTCAGATTCATCTTTTTTGCCAGTTCAGAAACAGTAATAACTTCCATTATATCTATTACTTTGGGAACCGGATTGGCTTTCTTTGCCTGCTTCTTTTTTACTGGAATATACTTCTCTTCGTGTTCTTCCTTTTTGGTCTTTTGGTATTGGCCCTTCTTTTTAGTTTTAAATCGTTTTCCGGCGGCCTTTTTCTCCTCCTGCATCGGAGGAGCAGGTCTGGCCTGACCGGGCCGCTCGCCTGGTTTGGTATAGCTTTTTCTTCTATCTGAAGGCGCCTGTGTCTCTCCCCTTTGAGATGGTTTTCCTCGAAAGCCTCCTGGTTTTCCTCTAAATTCTGTTTTAGAAGAATCTTTCCTCTGGAAATCTTTTCTCTGTCTGCCTCGGTCTCTTACAGCTTCTCCGCCTGCTTCTTTCTTGGGGACATCTGCCTTCCCTTTGGTTTCTTCTTTTGTGGCCTTCTTCTTATCTTCGATATTGGAGGGTTTTTCGCGAGGTGTTTGTTCTGAGGGACCTTTTTGTTTTAAGGGCTCCTTGGCGGAACTCTTACCACTCTCTGAAACTCCTCCTTTTACTTTTTCCGGCTCCAGCTTTTCTCCCTCTTCTCTGGCTTCCTCTGATGTGGTTGGTTTCTTTACTACCACGACCTTTTTCTTTTTAACCACCACGACCTTTTTCTTATCGCTTTTACTTTCTTTTTCGCTCGATGGGGAGGATTTTTTATGTTTAATCAACGTAGTCTTTGGTTTTTTTTCTTTTTCTTCCGACATATATCACCTTATTGGGTTTCTACCTATTCACCTTCTGTATCTTCTGTTATTTCCTCTTCTATTTCAAAGCTTAGTCCTACCCCGCATTGAGGGCAGACTGACATGTCCGCCGTAATAGTAGCCCCGCATTCAGGGCATTCGTAGGTTTCTTGGGTTTCTATTACTTCCTCGTCTACAATCTCAGTTTCCTCTTCTTCATTACGCGAGGTTTCTGCTTCTGTTTCGTTCGCGCTTACCGGCTCGGCTTGCTCTTCCGCGGATATGGATTCCTCTGTCGGAGATTCTGTTTCGTCTTCCTCAGCTTCTTCTATAGCTTCTTCTTCAGCTTCAGCCTCTTCTTCAGTTTCAGCCTCTTCTTCAGTTTCTTCCAGTGCTTCTGTTTCCTCTTCGATAATTTCGACGTTTTCTTCTAAGATGTTCTTGATTGTAGATAGTTCAGGTTCGTCAATTCCATTTATCTCAAGTAATTGAGAATCATCCATGGAAATTAATGTTTCTATGTACTCGATATTATTGCTTTTCAAAATTGCTGATATATGTTCCGGCATACCGGGAAGTTCTGCTATGGTAGATATTTCTTCTTCCTCTGCCTCTTCTTCTATGTCCGTGAAGAGGGCGGAAACGGCTTTCTTTGTTTCCGCGGAAATATCCATATCCTCGAATTGGGCCTCTGTTTTTACATCGATGCTCCAATCTACCAATCTATTAGCTAATCTAACATTAAGACCCTGTTTTCCAATGGCCAAGGAGAGTTGAGTTTCTTCAACTACCGCTAATGCTTGGTGCTTTGATTCGTCCAGGATTACCACCGACCCTACTTCCGCGGGAGAAAGGGCATTTTTAATAAAGAGACGAGGATCTGTATCGTATTTAAGAATATCAATTTTTTCACCCTCAAGTTCTCTTACAATGGCCTGGATCCTTACTCCTTTCATTCCCACGCAGGCTCCTACGGGGTCAACATCATCGCGATTGGAGTATACTGCTATTTTTGTTCTGTACCCGGGTTCGCGTACGATTTTAAAGATTTCAACAGTGTTGTCGTAGATTTCTGGGACTTCAAGCTCAAAAATTCTTTTAACGAAATCCGTATGAGTTCTGGATAGGACAATTTGTAATCCTGTGGCTGCCTTATTTACTTCGTAAATAAGTGCTTTAATTCTATCGTTGGGCCGGTAAATTTCTCTGGGCGATTGATACCGTTTAGGAAGGATACCCTCTGTTTTACCCAGATCTACATAAATATTACCGTTTCTCTCCCGCTGATAGTAGCCAATGATCATTTCTCCGACTTTGTCCTTAAACTCCGAGTATAATGTGTCCTTCTGTATTTCCTTTAACGTTTGTTTGGCCTTTTGTTTTGCGCTTTGAATTGCTACCCTGTCAAATTCTTGCGGATTGATTTCTATGAGGAGTTCGTCACCAATTTCACATTCTTCATTATACTCTAACGCCTCTTCCAGCGCAATTTCAGTTACAGGGTCTTCTAGAGATTCAACAATATTCTTACTCGCAAAGAGGGACACCTCAGTCCCGTCATCGTTAAAACGTACTACCGCGTTCTCTACAGTTCCGAATTTTTTTTTGTAGGCGGCATAAAGAAAATCTTCAATTGTTTTTCTCACCAGATCTTCGGATATTCCACGATCCTGAACAATCTGTCTAACGGCCTCAGCCAATCCCGATGCCATTCTCGGTCCCTCCACAGTTACCCTTGTAATTTTGCCTTTTTAATATTCTCAAAGGCTATCTTTTCCTCTCCTTCCTCGGTGGAAAGGAGTACAGTGTTCTCATCAGCAGAAAGTATCCTTCCATAATACCAGTCATCATTGGATTTGGTAAGGACCTTTACTGTTGAACCGATAAAAATTGCAAATTCACTGTTGTTCTTCAACACCCTGTCTATACCAGGGGATGATACCTCAAGATGCAGGTCTCTTTCTCCGGTAACTGCCTCAATCCTTGGAAGAATTGTTCTGTAGACCTCCGCGCAGTCGTCAATAGAAATCCCCTCCCCGCGGTACAGTACAAGATGGATATGGAGGGTGCCCTTTACCTGACGTGTTTTTATCTCAACCGGAGTAAACCCGAGAGCAATAATTACCGGTTCTACTATTGAGCATATTGCTTCTTCCATAGGACTTCACATGTGCCCCTATAAAAAAGGAGCCGATAAATCGACTCCTCGGTTTCAAAAACTGAAGATGTAAAAATAAATTACTGTTTATTATTAATCCTGTCAAGCCAGCACCTTTAAAAACATAAATTTTTGAAAGATGTTCAACCCAGATTGTAAAAATATCAATCCTTCGCAAGGGTTAAGCCGTTAATTTCTTTGTTTCCTATAGATTTCAACATCTTTGCGCATTCATTTATAGTTGAGCCGGTAGTGAAAACATCATCTAAGATAAGTATTTTCGGATAAGCTTTGAGTACTCCCTTTCTGTTCTTCTTTAAAGAGTATTTCCCTAGGATACTTTTTCTCCTCCCTTGAAGGTCCAATGTCTTCTGTTCCGCGCCGGGGCTTCGACTAAGAACATAGGCCACATTATAGGAGTATTTTGATTCTAGAATCTTGGTTATTTTTTCTATGTGCTTAAAAGGTTTGCCGGGTTTTCCCGGGACCGGCACACATAGATGGTCCGAAAATTTGGTTTTTATACACTCCGCGTACAGGTCCGCGATATATGGAGCTAAAGCTTCTCTCTTCTTGAATTTGTACTGAAATATAAGCTCTTTTACATGTCCATCGTAGGGAAAAAGCGAAAAATGGTGGTCAAATTGCCATGATGTTATTCTACATTGGGTGCAACTATTCTTTTCCGAAATAAGCGGTTTTCCACAGCACCTACAAAAATTGCCGGTATATTGGTTCCATCGATGTAGTTTTTCTTTACAAGTAGTGGAAAGAAAGGTTGCGCAGGACGTACAGAGGGCGGCATTGGTCGTTTCGAGGGTCTGATCCGGGTACACAGGATTTCCGCAGAGAAGACAAATCTGTGGAAAGAAAAAAGTTAGTATCTTTTGAAAAGAATTCACAATAAAAGAAACACCCATTACACGTTGTGTGCTTCAAAAAAGATCGAGATTTTACAACTATTCTGAGCAATTATAATTTTGAAGTTGTGAGACTTCCACGTTTAGAATTTGCTTCATTTTTTTAACGAAAAATTGTATATTTAAACCGTTGAAGGCATTCTAATTGCTGAATTACTCCAGCCACTTTCAAAATTAACCAATTTTGAAAGAGCCTCACTCTAGTTCTTTTTTCCACACATATATCTTTTTTAAAGCATCTAAAGGGGTTGTTTCTTCAGGATTGAGAGAGAGAATATCTTGGAGGACAATGTCCTGGGGCGAAAACAGTTCTATCTGTCCTTTTTGACCGTCTTCGGTTTTGCTTTTCGTATCATTTTCTGTAGGGGAGATCGATTTTTGCCTAAAGGTAGTATTCTGTTCAGGATTATGTCCGCGATTCTCTATTAATACTTCTAATAGTTGCTGGGCCCGGAGTATTACTGGTTCAGGCAACCCCGCGAGCTTCGCAACATGAATACCGTAAGAGTTGTCCGCTGAGCCTTCTTTAACTTGTTTGAGAAAAACAACGGTTTGGCCGTCCTCCACTACATCCAAATAGAGCTTTTTTATCCCATATAGCTCAAGAGAGGTAAGTTCATGGTAGTGTGTCGCGAAGAGAGTCTTGGCTTTGATCCTCTGTATAAGAAACTCGGATATAGACTGGGCTATGGCCAAACCATCTTTGGTGCCGGTCCCCCTGCCCACTTCATCCATAATAATAAGGCTTCTCTCCGTCGAAGATCGCAGAATATTCGCTGTCTCATTCATCTCCACGAGAAAAGTAGATTCTCCGCGGGCCAGGTTGTCCGAGGCCCCTACTCGACAGAATATTCTGTCGACGATTCCTATCCTGGCTGCTTCCGCGGGAACGTAAGACCCAATTTGGGACAAAAGAACGATAAGGGCATTCTGTCGAAGGAAGGTAGATTTCCCAGCCATATTAGGACCGGTTATAAGACAGAACCTTGCATCTCCATCCGCTAATTCCAGGGTATTGGGGATAAAATCGCCTGTGGGCATATTGGCCTCTACTACGGGGTGTCTTCCATGTACAATTGAAAGGGACATGGAATTGTCCACTTCCGGTCTTACAAAGCCGTAGAGCGTAGCTGTGTGGGCGAGGGAGGCGTAGCAATCCACGTCTGAGAGTTTCTCAGCGAGAAGGAGGAGACGGTGAGCCTGCTGCTTTACTTGGTCTCGAATTTGAAGAAAGAGCTTTTTTTCCAGTTCGATACTCCGCTCTTCTGAGGAATTAAGTTCGTCCTCCAACTCGGCGAGCCTCTCCGTGGTAAAGCGCTCGGTGTTAACAAGGGATTGTCTTCGGATAAAGTGCTCCGGTACGAGGGAGGCGTTCGATTTTGTCACTTCTAAAAAATGTCCAATAACCTTGTTGTACTTTATCTTTAAGGAGTTTATTCCCGTGGCTTTTTTTTCCTTTTGTAGATATTCATATAAGGTTGCCTTACTGTTTTTTCTAATATTGCGGCATTCATCTAGTTCTTTAGAGTAATTCTCCCTTATTATTCCGCCTTCCGAGAGGAGGACCGAGGGGTCTTCCTGGATCGAATCTTGGAGAAGGGTTTTCACTTCTAGGAGGACCTTTACTTCAGCCTGTTTAAGCGAAAGGTACAATTCTTGCCCGTCCCACTCGTTAAGAACTTTTTGGATTTGGAAGAAGGCTTCTATCGTTTGACAAATAGCAAGAAGGTCCTTTGCATGGGCTTTATCTACAGCGACTCTTGCAGTGAGGCGTTGTAGATCCAGTACCTCGCTAAGATAGGCCCGGATTTGAGAGAGAAGTCTTTGGTTTTTGTAAAAGAAGGCTATCCTTTTCTGTCTTTTTTCGATTTCTTTCAAGGTGAGTAGAGGATGGAGGAGCCAGTTGTGGAGTTTTCTTGCCCCCATAGAGGTCTTTGTATGATCCAAGACTTGGATGAGCGTGAAATCTCTCGTACCGTCACGCATGTTCTTGGAAAGTTCTAGGTTTTTTTGGGTGGATTCATCCAGTCCCATAAAATCGTTTTCACCGTATCGATGAATGCTCTTTACATGATCTAATCGGGATTTAGTTGTTTCCCCTAAATAATCTAATAGAACTCCCGTGGAAAAGATGGCAGGGTCCTGGTCCTCTATTCCAAAACCCTTAAGATTTAGGACATTGAATTGCTGAAGCAGCTTTTTCCTGCTCTCCTCCTGATCGAAATACCAGTCTGGATATCTATTTACAATTCTTCCCTTGTATTCGTTCAAAACACGGGCGACATTGGTATTGCTCTCCAAAAGAGATTCCTGAACTAAGATCTCTTTCGGTTGAATCCGTTCCAGCTCTTCTTTAAGTTTTTCCAAATCGTTGCTTATGGAAAAGGCCGTTGCATAAAAATCTGATGTAGATGTATCAATATAGGAGAAAGAAAGGGATTCTTTAGAGATACCGATGGAAACGAGATAGTTATTCGTGTCGGCATCCAGGTAATCCTCATCCAGGATGGTCCCGGGAGTAATAATTTCAACAATGTCTCTCTCTGCAATTCCTTTTCCCTCTGTCGGCAGAGAAATCTGTTCGCACATTGCAATTTTTTTTCCAGCCCTGAGAAGCCGGCCAATGTAGGTCTGAGCAGCATGATAGGGAATACCGCACATAGGAACGCCGTTTCGTTTTGTTAGGGTAAGATGAAGAATACTGCTTACTTCTTTTGCATCTTCCTGAAACATCTCGTAGAAATCTCCGAGGCGGAAAAAAAGGACCGCATTTCCGGATTTGTCTTTCATTCGCTTGTATTGTTGCATCATTGGGGTTGTAGCAGGCATGGTAGAATTATTATATTGAAACAATCAGGTAGATACAATATGGAGGTGTTTTGGACAATAAAGGGGTACTCTACTATAGGGAAGTAGAAAAAATTCTCTACATAAGAGCTGTAGGGCATATTCGGGCAGCAATCTGCACGGACCTGAGGAACAAGGTATTTAAGAGAATGGAGGAGGAACCAACTCCTCGTGGTATTTCAGTAGATCTCTCTCAGTGCGAATATATGGATTCTACCTTTATGGGACTTTTGGTAGGTTTTAACAAACTATTAATGGAAAAAAAGGGCCGTTCCATTGAGATACTAAATCCTCAACTTGAGTGTTTAGAATTACTGAAAGGTCTTGGTGTTCTTTCGCTGTTTCGAGTGACCAACGAAAAGTGTATTCTCCCTGATGATATGGAGCTCGTTTCTCAGGCAGAAAAGGCACCAGCGAAACTGCTCCTTAAAGCACATGAAGATCTTATTGATATCTCCGAAGACAACAAATCAAAATTCAGTGCTCTCAGATCTATTCTACGAAAGAACATTGAGGATTCCGAGGATGATGGAAACTAATTCGTCCGTGCCTTTTTTCTTAAGCGTTCCAGTACTGTCTCTGTAATATCCGCCTCCGGCGACCACCACATAAGGTTCGGATCTTTTGCTCTAAAGACCACAGAATACCCCTCAGATTCGGCGATGTATTGGATTTCAGCTAACACTTCCGCCAAAAAGGTGGGAGATTCCATTAAGGTTTCCTTTTTTCGTCTAATTTGGCTGGATTTTATTGTAGTAAACTCTTTAAGGTACTCCCGTTTACTGAATATTTCATCCTCTATGCGGAGTGTCAAGCTTTCGTTTCCCGAGTTTTCCGCTTCAATTTTCTTCTGTTGAAGTTGTTCTATTTCTTTTATTATCCGCTCTTTGTCTTCCTCGAATTTCCTCGTCATCTCCTCCAACTCTCTCCAGGCCTGGGATTCACGGAAGTAATTAGAAATAATCGCAGAAAGATCGATTATACCCACTTTGGTTATTTGGTCGGGCCATAGAGCAAAGGCGGTCAAAAGGAAAAGGAGAAAAAGTAATATTTTTTTCATAGTGCACCATCCTTAATAAAGGTCATAACTGAAGGAAATAACGAAATCGATTCCGGCTCCTTGGGTACCGCCTCCGTTAAAAAGGTTGCCTGTCTGCCATTCGAAATTGTAGTCTTCCCATTTAAATCTCTTTGCAAGATAAAGTCCGATGGGAAGACCTGGAATGGTTAGTCTTATACCACCTCCAAAGGTGAAGAGAAAATCGTTTATAGTCATACCCGCGAAATCTGAGTGCTCGGGCCAGATACCCACAGTGCTGAAGAAAAAATCCCACCAAACGTACTGTTCGGCAATGGGAAGCCGTAATTCCAGCCAATTGTTCCAAAGGACCCTTCCGCCGTACTGCCTAGGCCAACCCCTGGCAATGGTCATGCCGTCAGTGTATAAAAGGTCTCGGGGTTCAACAACAAATACCTGACCGTCAATGGGATGCAGCTGGTCAAACATTATGGTGAGACCGCTGTGAAGAGCAAGGATCATCTTAAAACTGAACCAATCATTCACGGGGACATCAAATAGCTTAAAAAATACCTCTCCCTTTGTAGTGGAACGAATATAATGGCGGTTCCCGAAGAGAATTCCTCCCGTGTATATGAATTTCTGTCCAAGATAGAACCCGCTTTGAGGATTGTGGATGATGTCCCGAGTATCCCAAAAGAGGTTGAGCATCCACTTGTTATCGAAATCGAATTTATTAAGGTTGTTTCGCACCGTTGAATCGAAGGGTCTGTAGAGGGCTTCATCGTAGGTAAGATACTTAATAGTAGTACTCGGGCCGGTACCGATGCCTAAGCGCCCTACCCGAGTATGCCAGGTGTATCCGGTGCTTAAACCAAGAGAAATATCCAATGTGTGATAGTCCATGGTGTAATCATCGGGAATACTCTCACCCTGGCGGACAGCGTAGGCGTAATCGGTAATGACTTCACCGTCCTCAATTTGCTGTTCCGTTGGATTGTTTACAGGTTCTCCGGTATCTGCATCCACATAGGCTCCTGTATACGGGTCGGGAACAGCATTTTCATCATTTTCCGAAAAAACGGGGCTTAGGGTATCCTGAGGAATATCGGAACTCAGTTCATGAGCTACTGAAAGATTTATTGCCCCGTACCACCTTTGTCCAAAGAGCCAGTTCTCCTTAAAGCCGAAGTTCAGACTCTGTTTTAACGCTGAGAGTTCTGTTCCAATGGTGAGCTCCTGTCCCCTTCCAAAGAGGTTCTTGTCTGTCCATTTTACAAAGCCCATCATGGGGAAATTACCCGCGGTAGCGGTAAAGGTAACTCCGAACTGAATATCGATAGTCTTGCCTTCCTCCACGTTGAAAACCAAATCCATAAGTCCGTCTACACTTCCCTGCGGCGTGGTAGGCACAATGGAAGAGAAGTACTGGGTGTTGTATAGGTTCTGAAGTCCTTCAATAACCTTCTGTTTGCTAAAAATATCTCCTGTTTCAAGGGGGATCTCGCGGAGGATTACATAGTCCTTTGTTTTTGTGTTTCCCTTAATAATTATATCTTCGATATGTGCACGTCCGCGTTCCACAATGGTTACTTCATAGGAGATGGTATTATTCTGTTCATTCCGAATTTGTTCACTATTAATAACGTTATAAATGTATCCGTCGTTGTAGTAGAGGTCGGTTACGCGCATGAAATCGGCATCTAATTTGGATTGGTTGAGTACTTTGCCCTTTTCATGACGTACCTGTTCCAGCAGTGTTTCATCACTGAAGAGGGTATTGCCCGTAAAATCGATACCGCCAAAGGTCCACTGTTCTCCTTCATCGACATAGAGGGTAATAACAATAAGATTTTCTTCCTGTTCGTTTTCAGGCTTATTGGGATCAATATAGGGTTCTTTTACAACTTCCACAACTTCCGCGTCAATGTATCCTCGGTCATGGTAATACGTCTCGATTTTCTTAAGATCCGAATCGAGTTTGGTTTGTTGAAAAATTCCGCTTGAAAAGAGAGCTTGTTCCTTTGTTTCCATGACCCCTTTTAGAGAACCATCGGAGGCAAAGGAGTTCCCGGAGAATTGTATCTTCTTTACCTTTATTTGTTTTCCCTCTGTAATAGTGAATGTCACCGTTGCTGTGCTTTCTTCTTCATTTTCTTCAACTGAGGTGCCAACACCAACATTGGGAAACCCTTCCTCCTTATAAAGGGCCTGGATGGATTCAGCATCTAAGCGGATTTTTGTTTTATTTACCATATCTCCGTTTTTAAGTAAGACTACATCCAGAATTTCCCCTTTTCTTAGAGTTTGATTTCCAAGAATCCGAATTTCTGAAACCACAGGTTTCTCTTTCACATCGAATCGAATAATTACCGATTCATACTCTTCATCTCCAGGGACAGCGTTTGGAATGATTTCTTCGAAGTAATCAAGGGCGTAGATTTTTGCTTGGAGCTCCATAAACAGCTCGTCGGTAAAGGTTTTGCCGATATACTGTTCTGTGATCCCTAGGAGATCATTGACGGAAAAGTTCGTTAAGCCTTCGAACTGTATTTCCCTTATCTCCTTTCCCATATACCAGTCGGCTGAATCTTGGGCTGACAGGGAAAGAGGAAGTATTATTATAAATAGAGTGCACAAAATAAATGCCTTTCGCATAACTGCTCCTTGATTAGAGAAATAAACCTCTCTGAGTATAGCATGTGATCCTAAAAAGCGAATCTCCATGAAAGCGCGACGCTCGCTTTAGCTATTGTAGAAAAAATGTCCTCAAAATCCGGTTGAAAATTTAATTCTATTAATGCCAGCGGTGTTTTCCATTCCAAACTTATTTTGCTCTCAATCTGCAGTTCCTCATAGGCCTTAAGTTCTTCAATATAGTTGTTGCTCATTCTCAGACGTAACATTGCTTCAATAAAGAGATCGTTTCCAAAGTACTTTCCCAAAAATAAGGTAGTATTGTCAAGATACCTTCCTAAACCTTGCTCCTGAAGAGCCTCCTGAGCTATCTGTTCCTGGAATAATCGTTCTCGAAGAAGATTCTGCAGGATTTGTGTACGCAAGGTAAAGAGATCGAGACTAAAAATGTCCTTTACCGCGTTTTCAAAGGATTTGATCAATCCGAATTGGGTCAGGAAAAAATCTCCCGTGAAAATGAGGGCCTTAGAAAGATCGATTGTTTCTCCGCCTAACTGCGCCATAAGGCCTTTACCAAGAATAGACAAGATATCAGCGTTACTCAACGGAGGATCGGATTCGAAGTACGGTGAAAATTCACTGAAGGGTTTATCATCTTCGATAAGATAAATTGATAAAGGAGTGCCTTCAGGGGTAACATCTCTTAATTCTGCGCGCGCGGAAAGTCTGGGATCGAATTTGTCCTCATTTTCATTAAATACTATTTTTCCTTCATTTATGTAGAAACTCCTGCTAAAGTAGTAAATCTCTCCGCCTTTTATATCTACCTCTCCTCTGAAGGTTGCCTCTCCGTTTGTGCCGTCGAGTAGAATAGAAACAGATTCCCCTGTTTCAGCATATGCCTGGAGGATCGGAAAATCCTGGTTTGGCCAAATAAACTCCACCTGCTGGCCGGAGGTCACCGTTAAATCGAGGCTAATATTGGGAACCTGTTCTTCATCTTCCTCTCCCTTCTGCCCGATCATAATGCTGGTATTCTTAGCCTGCAAATTTCCAAAGAGAGAAATTCCTATTGGTTCACTTACTACACGAAAATTTCCAGACGCATATCCGTCAACAAGAATCCTTCCAATGTTCGTTTTAATATGTACTGCTCTGTCATCGGTAGTGGAGATCCGTATATCGGCAGTTACCGGCAGCCAGTGGTCCATGGTGAACATGGCCTCTGCTGTTAAGTAACCGGCGCCGACTTTAACAGTCGTTCGTTCAATGCTCATGGTTTTTCCGTTAAAAACGATATTCGATTCCAATGGACCTATTGTATCCGGACTAACCGGTACAGTAGCAAAGACGCCGGCCCCCTCCAGGGTGCCGTAAAAATCAGGATCATTTATAGGCCCCTTTATGCTCAAGGTGCCATAAGCTTGCCCCTCGGACATCTTAAAAAAGGGAATGATTAACAGAGAATCCAGAGCTTTAAAAGAAAGCACTCCGTCCTTCAATTCAGCATCAATGACGGCATCTTTCACACTTCCAGTAACAATACACTCGATCGGCATTGGTTCCCTCAATTCAGCATAAAATACACCATCTTTTTCAAAATATCCATTAATAGAGTCCTCCGGACCGCCGCTAAATGTTATTTTCTCTTCCTGCTGACGTAATACCGCTTCCCAGGACGGTTGTTCTTCTTCTCCGACAAAGATATCAGTAACGTGGAGATTCACTTCAAAATTGATGGTAAAGAGGTCTGTTGAACCAAGTAGTGGAAGGAAATCTTGAAAACTGCCTGCAAGCTCCAGACGAGCAGTGATAGGATCAGCCTGAAACACCCCCTGATAATCCGCTGTAAAGGCAAGTGTCCCGTTTTTAATGCTATACGTTCCTCTGGCACCCCTTACAGAGTTGGTAAGATAGTCGAGAGAGAGTGAGTGAATAATTCCTCTTTCTTGACTAAGGGTAAAATCGGTAGCAAAAGAAACAGGATCAGCATTTAGAAGCCCCTCTTCTAAGGAAAGAGATCCAGTTATTTCCGGTGAATCTATGCTTCCTTTAACAAGAAATTTTCCGTTTACATTTCCAATAATGTTTGTGTCAATAAACCTGCTTAAAGGAGACCCTTTGAAGGAAAGTAGTCCATCAATACTATGATTTTCTTCGAGTTCATGTATTTTTGCATATCCGTAGTAGGTTTCCCCCCCCTCTTCCGATTGCAGATTGATCCATGCCTCGCCTTTATTAGGATTAAGGAGATTAATATCCGCCATTCCGCTGCCGGAGATAACAGAGAAGGTATCCGTATAGATTAGCCTGTTTATTATGATGTTCTCGGAGGTTATTCTCCCGTTTAAGGCAAGACTTCCCGGCGGTGCGCCCTGAAGGGGAATGGAAGAAATACTTCCCTTCCTTAGAGCTATTTGCCACTTATCTAATGAAATATAGGAACCATGGAGCGACAGAGACAGGAAGATTTGATTCTCCGGGAGGGGAACAGGTAATTCGGAACAGTCTAGTGAGAGGAGGATACGCTCATCAGAAAACAGTAGGATGCTTGAAAAGTCATAGTCCCCCTGTACTATAAGTTCTTTTCCTGGTTTGAAACTACCGGAAAAGGAATAGGGTACATCTTGTACAGAAAACTGGGAGGAGAAGCGTAGGAAGTTTTGTTCTACTATATCGGCTTGAAACTCGCCTGAAAGGTCTATCCCGGAATAGTGAAGTTCCAACTCGCGTATCTCGAAGGAGGAGGCATTGCCAGAGGAAGCAAAATATAAGGAATTATTCGGATCAGAAATATCTCGTATGTCTACCTTAGGTGAGGCGAAGGAAACCTGTTTTAAATTGCTGTTGATATATAACTCGGAGGATAGTAACAGTGGTTCTGCAAACTGGAAGACATCCTTTGGAAGACTGTCGGAAGAAACAAAGAAGGGAAGAACATCCCGGATTGGCAAATTCTTAGAGGAGAAGGAAAGTTGTAGGTATATTTCAGGAGAGAACTCTATATAGCCCTCACTGTTAAATGAGTTAGTGTTCTGATTACGGAAGGACTCTGTAGATCCCTCAAGTGAAAAATCGATCCCTCCTTCTAATCTCGTTATGGTAACATCTAACGAGGAAAAGGAGGCATCCCCCAGTGAAAGATAGGTGCTTCTGCCCTGAAGTGTACGATTTTTCGAGGCGAGGATTATGGCGCCTCTGGCTGTTGTATCGGTTATTGGATAGGGCAGATTGTAAAATTCCAGATAGCCATTGGGGAGGAGGGTTTCATAGGAGAACCCGCCTTTGAAGGAATAATTACCGTATTCTGAAACAACATCTAGGTTGGCAAAATCAACGAATTTTTCATTCCCGTTAAAATTTCCTTTCACGTTAAAAGAAGTTGGAAGAAGTGAGTTATCCAAATGGGCGCTGATATCTCCTTCATAGGTCAACCGGGAAGTACTGTAGAAGTACCGTATGGAAGCTTCGCCGGTGAGGAGTGTGTTCATCCAAGGATCAAAGCTTGCAAGGCCTTCCTCCAAGGTGACAAATTGTGAGGGAACAAATTCTTCTACTACCATTGAAGCTTCTAAGGATTCTTCAAGCAGGTCCACAGTCAGCACAATATCGATGGGAGCTTTATCCTCTATTTTTCTGATTTTCCACGTATTTTCCGCTACGTTGACATAGAAAGTTTGGTTTTTAAGACTCAAGAGATTTGTGTGAAGTTGTTTTATATCGATTTCCAAATTTGACCAGGCAAAATTGTTATCCATATATCCTTCGACTTCCAAAACAGTTTCCATCTGTTCCAATTGAAAATCGTTTTTCTTAAAATTTCCCCGGGCAATTCCACGGAGGAAGAGTTCCAAGTCCTCTTCTCCGTAATCTATGGAGAATTGAACAGATTCAAAATGTACCGTCCCGAAATCTGTTATAATTTCCCCGGAAATATTTCTTCCTGATAGTCGAAGAGAAGGAATTGTAACCTCTTCATCTCCCACTGTTGAGACGAGGTCTTTAAAAAGTTGGATAAGATCATTGTCCTTTTTTGTCCCGAAGGTAATGTTAGTATCGATAATTTGAATTTCTTCCAAGGCAGAGACCAGAGAATTCCCCTTTATTATTTCGAATAGACTAAAGTGTACTCTTACCCTTCGGAAGCTGACCAAGGATGGCCCATTTTCATATTCAAGGACAGAAAGTTCACGAAATTCAAGAAAACGTAAAAAAGACGGAGATATGGATTCGTAGGTAATTTTTCGATCCAGTTTTTTCTCTAGAAGCGATATGATAGTTACTCGGAGCTCTTCCAATTGTTTCTCAAGTTCCTGCTGAAGCGGGTAAATAGAAACAGCAGTTACTATAACAAGGAAACAGAGGACCACAATTTGACTGATTTTGATCGGAGATAGGTTATTCAACGAAAGCACTCTGATATATGATGAAAATTCCCATTATTTTCAATGTATATCCATTTATGTAAATTATCAACGAGAAAATCTGGTTGATCAAGTGTGTAGGCAGACTAAACAGAAGCTTCTCTGTAACCGTTGATGTAATGGGTGAAACCCGGGTAGTATTCCTCTGTGACTAAAGAAACACCTGTACTTCCCGGTTTCGTTGTTTTAGAAGGATTGGATGGGGCCGGTACAACCACTCAGCTCCAGCTTATAGAGTCGAAGTCTCAAGAGAAGAGCTTGAAAGTATGGACCACTTTTGAACCGACACAAGGACCCATTGGAAAGCTCATTAAAGACATCTTAAGAGGAGAGATGTCCGTTGAGCCAAAGACCTTAGCATATCTTTTTGCGGCAGACCGTCGAGAGCATCTCTATATGAAAAAAACCGGAATTACAGCGAAATGCTCTAAGGGATACACTGTCGTTTCTGACAGATACCTCTTTTCTTCCTTGGCGTATCAGTCGGTAGAATGCGGTTTCGACTTCGTTTTCCATGCTAATTTGGAATTTCCCCTTCCGGAACACTGCATATACATTGATGTTCCACCCGATATATGCGCCAAAAGATTGGCGGAGAGAGGTGTCAAAGAGCTTTTCGATGCTCAACAGATGCAAGAAAAGATCCGGGGATTCTATGAAAAAAGTTTCGTTACCTTTGATAATCCAGGAATGGAATTTCACAGAATCGACGGCAGTACCTCCATCAATGAGGTCTTTAAAAATGTATGGAGTATAATGAAAGAACTTCCGATGAATAAAGTGTGAAAAAGGCTATTGTTCTTATTCCACTTTTTCTTCTCCTCTTTCTTGAGCCCCTGGTGGGGTACAAAATCCTCTACAAAGAACAACTCTACAAGCTCTATCATCTTCATTTTTATCAGGACCCGACTGACTGTCTGGAAAATATCTACTATCTGGAGCAGGCCCTGCGCGCGGATTTTGCAAATCCTCTCAACGCACTAGCAAAAATCGAAACAAAAGAGGAATGGCGGCATTACCGAATACTCTTTACTATGCATGTTAATCTTGAATTGGTCAAAACCTATCTCCGTCTTGGTTCAAAATACGATAAGAGAAATGCTTATTTCTTTAACGAACCGTGGAAGGAGACTAATCTAAAGAGCCTAAGCAAGGCAAAGCGGGTATATGAATACGCCCGGGTTTACTGGAAAGAAGCGGTTGAAGCCGCCCTTGAGCTGCCCTCGACGTACATCCACCTTGAAGAAATCCAGAAGTGGGAGGATGAGCATTACCGGATCCTCGCCGGGGAGTTGGATTACGGAGATATTATTTCGGAACAGCTTGAACGAGTTGAAAAGGTCGTGGCGGAATTTGAAGCCATGGATGAAAACACCTACTAACGAAGAAGCAGCATAGCATCTCCGTAGGAAAAGAACCGATATTTTTTCTGTATTGCCTCTTGATACACCTCTTCCATATGTTCCTTTCCCGCAAAAGCCGAAACCATAACAAAGAGAGACGATTCGGGAGTATGAAAGTTTGTTACCATGCCGTCCACTAGATTGAAGCGGAAACCAGGATAGATAAAGAGCTCTGTCTCCCCTTTTCCCGGCGGAATTTCTCTATAAGATATTCCTTCAGATGGTCCTTCGCCGAGGGAAGCAAGCCAGGCTGATTCTAGAGTTCTTACTGTGGTTGTACCCACCGCGATAATAGGGACATTATTTCTTTGCGCGTCCATTATGATCTGAGCTGTTTCCTCTGAAATCTCGTATTCTTCCCTGTGCATTGTATGGTCTTCTACCTTTTCGGTGCGTATGGGTTGAAAAGTCCCTACGCCGACATGCAGCGTAATAGAGCAGAGAATGAAACCCTGGTTCTTAAGTGTTTCTAGAAGTTCATCGGTAAAGTGTAATCCAGCCGTAGGCGCAGCTACTGAGCCGGAAGTTTCAGCAAAAACTGTCTGATAGCGGAATTCGTCTTCGCGGGTATCTTCCCTTTTTATGTAGGGGGGGAGAGGGACGTGACCGTACTGATCAAAATAAGTATCATTAATGTGGTTCGAGAGGGCAAGTATGACCCTCCCCGCTCTTTTTTCGGTAATCTTCGCCCTAACATTCCCGGGTAGCAAGAATTCCTGCCCGATTTTTCTCTTCTTAGTTTTATTAATGAGTACTTCCCAGCTGCTACCATCTTTAGTGCGTAAAAAAAGAACTTCTATCTTTCCCCCATTCGGACCGGAACTGAGAATCCTTGCCTTACGTACCTTGGAATTATTAAATACGATTACCGCAGGTTTTGGGAGGTAAGAACCCAACCGAGATATCTGGGAATGATAGATGTTTTTTCTCCCGGAAGCTTGGCAAGAACACACCAATAGTCTTGAGCCACCCCTTATATTAGGCGGGTTCTGCGCAATAAGTTCTTCCGGGACCTCAAAAGAGAAATCTTTGGTCCTCATTCTTTTTTAGATGCTCCAAATCTAGGTGTTTGTAGGCCATTTCCGTTACAACCCTTCCCCTGGGTGTTCGCTTAATAAAACCCATCTGTATTAAGTAGGGCTCGTAGTAGTCCTCTAGAGATTCCGTCGCTTCTCCAACTGATATGGCCAGGGTGTCCGCGCCTACAGGGCCGCCGCTGTACTTTTGGATAATAACCTTTAGTATTTCCCTGTCATGCTTTTCTAAGCCGAAACCGTCTATCTCAAGTTGCGTAAGCCCTTGTGACACAATTTCTCGGGTTATACTCCCATCTCCGGTAATCTCGGCAAAGTCTCTCATTCTTCGTAACAACCGGTTGGCAACTCGGGGTGTTCCCCTGGAACACTGTGCAAGATGTGTTTTTGCGTCTTCAGCTATCTTAACTTCCAATAGTTCAGCAGACCGATGGATAATAGATTGGATTTCTTCACTGGAGTAAAAGTTCATGCGAAAGTTTATTCCGAAACGGCTTAAAAGCGGAGATGCCACTTGTCCCGCTTTTGTCGTGGCACCAATGAGGGTAAAAGGAGGGATGGGGATCCTTACCGTTCTTGCTGAAGGACCTTGACCAATAATCCAATCAAGCTCGTAATCCTCCATGGCTATGTAGAGCATCTCTTCTATTGCGGGCTTAAGCCGATGGATTTCATCGATAAAGAAAACAGCATTCTCACCTAAAGAAGTAAGAAGCCCAGCCAGATCTTTAGGTTTTTCTAATGCCGGCGCAGAGGTTACCTTAAAATCGACCCCAAGTTCATTAGCCATAATACCGGCTAAGGTCGTCTTTCCCAGGCCGGGAGGTCCACTTAGAAAGACATGGTCCAAGCTTTCCCGGCGGTTTTTCGCGGCTAGTATAAAGATGCTGAGATTTTCTTTGAGTCTCGGTTGACCCTGAAAATCGGTCAGAAAACGCGGACGGAGACCGTGTTCTTTCCCGTCATCTATCTTGCTGAACTCTGAGGAGAGTAACCTTTTCTTTTCGGACTCGTTTTCTCTGTTATCCATACGCGATATAGAGGAACTAAGAAGACCCGGCATTACCTGCTTAAACGAAGCAGGGCCTCCTTAAAAAGTTCCTTCTCCTGTTCATCTCCAAGAGTGCTTCTGGGTCCAATTTCTCTTCTTATTTCATCCACAGCCTTTTTAACTGAGCGCTTCTCAAATCCCATATCCACTAGGGCGTTCACAATATCTTCATCCTGGGAGGTATCATCTTCCTCTTCTAAGTGTAGCTTTCCCTGGAGGGAGAGGATAATTTTCTGGGCTGTTTTTTTCCCCAGTCCGGGAATCTGAGACAGGGCGTTGACGTTACCTTCCCGAAGATAAGCAATGAACTCCTCTATACCGATTCCTGAAAGGACCCTAACAGCCTGTTTCGGTCCAATGCCATTAACAGAGAGAAGGTCTAAAAAGACAGATCGTTCTTCTTTCGAATAAAAACCATAGAGGACCAGTTGGTCTTCCCGGTGGTACAGGAAGGTGTAGACCCGAATTTGTTCCTTTTCCCTAAGATACTGAGTAACAGTGTTCGAACTAGCGTGGATCTCCCATTCTATATCTCCAGTACGAAGATAAATGGTATTGGTCCCAAGATCCGTTATAATGCCGTAAAGACTGTTAAACACATCTTCTCCTATCCCCTACCCTTTTTACTATCCGGCTCCAATGACCTCCCATTTTTTTTGGCAGAGGCTATTGCCATTTCAGCCTTTTCAGGAAGGGAATGATTATATCTGCAGATTGCCGCCGCCAGAGCATCCGAGGCATGGTCCGGTTTTGGCACCTCGCCGAGACCAAGGAGGAGCTTTACAAATTCTTGGATTTGTTTTTTGTCCGCCCGTCCTCTGCCGACTAAGGACTGCTTTATCTCCTGTGGGGCGTACTCTTCAGCGTTAATGCCATCCTCAGCCATTGCCAAAAGTACGACTCCTCTTGCTTGGGCAACCGGTATGGCGCTGGTTATATTTTTCGCGAAGTACAGACTTTCAATACCTGCTTCCACAGGATTGTACTCTTGGACCAGCTTTTTCACTTTCCTATGAATCTGTAACAATCTCGCCCCTGCGTTTTCTTTAGGTCCGGTACTAATAACGCCGTGGGCAATGTAGCGAAACTTGTTGTTATCTGCCGCGATAACTCCCCAACCAGTATGTGCCAATCCTGGGTCTATACCAAGAATTATACTCATTCATCCTCGAATTCGAAATCATCTGGAATATCAAGATTTGTGGAGACAGATTGCACATCGTCATGATCGTCTAAACTCTCTATCAATCGAAGTGCTTTTTTGGTCGTCTCCGTATCCAACGAAATGGTAGATTCAGGAATCATGGTCACTTCGGCCATTCTGTGGGTAAAACCGGCATCTCTAAGGGTTTCGAAGACCTTTTCAAAATCCTCCGGTTCCGTAGTCACTTCAATGGTGCCATCCTGGTTAATAACATCTTCCGCCCCTGCCTCTAGGGCAGCATCGAATATTTCATCCTCGCTATGTGTTTCTTCATCGTAGGCTATAATACCCTTTCGCTTAAAGAGATACGATACACAGCCTGTTTCTCCGAGATTGCCGTTGCCCTTGGAAAGAATATTCCTTATATCCGCGGCGGTCCTGTTTTTGTTGTCCGTTAGGGCGTTTATGAGGATAGCGACCCCGCCGGGACCATAGGCTTCATAGGAAATTTCTATATAATCGACCCCTTCCAGATCACCGGTTCCCTTCTTTACTGCCCTTTCAATATTGTCCTTGGGCATATTAGCGTCTTTTGCTTTTAAGACAGCTGTACGTAAACGGGGATTGGAATCTTCGTCCCCTCCGCCTATACGGGCGGAAATAGTGATTTCTTTTATGAGTTTTGTGAAGAGTTTTCCTCTTTTTGCATCAGCGGCACCCTTTTTATGTCGTATTGAGGCCCATTTGCTATGACCGGACATTCTGGTATAAACACCTCCGTACTATTTGAAAGGAATTTATCACATCTGAAATTACGGTGTCAACTCGCTTGTTCACTCACTAGTTCACCCGGCCATGAGAGGGGCAAATAAGATACTTTCTGTATCTCTTCGAGGAGTTCCATAAGGAAGGAATTTAAAAAGTGGAGTCCCAGCTTTGTCACATAGTATCGGTCCTCCTTGTCAAGGATGTATCCCTTTTCTTGACCATGCTTAAATCCGTTGGGCAGAAGGTCCTTAAAAGAACTCCCGAAGCAGTGAAAAAAATCACTTTTGGAAATACCCCGGAAAGTACGAAGGTGCATAAGGAGGTATTCGAATAAAAACGTTCGACCTTGGAGGAGCTCTCCTCTGACTTTCCGGTACGGGCCTGGTTCATCAACTTTGCTTTTTTCTAACCAAGATGCTATATCGTCAGGGAATTCCAGCCTAAGCGGGAACCCTGGTCTGTCCGGATCGGGCAGTGTGGAACCGGCGGACGGCCCGATTCCAATATACGGCCGCATGTTCCAATACCTCATGTTATGTTTGGAGACATCCGCCGGAGAGCGTGAAAAGCTTGATACCTCGTAGTGATGATATCCCAACCCTTCCAGTACACTTTCCCCGTATAGTTGAAGTGATTCCAAAAACTCAGGGGACCAATCATCTCCTATCTGTCCCTCTGCGGCCCTTTTATAGAGAGGGGTCCCCTCTTCAAAACTTAACTGATAGAGCGAGACGTGTTCAGGAAGAGCCTCTAACATCTTAACGAAATCATCCTTCATGGTCGATTCAGTTTGCCCGGGAATACCGCCTAAAAGGTCCAAGGAGAGTTTTCTATCCCAGAAATCCCGAAGATTTCCTAGTGCCTTCTCGGTAGCGTTTCGCGAAGTTCCCCTGCCGATTATTTGAAGAAGTTCTTCCCGAGTCGATTGTATACCTACACTTAGTCGATTAATGCCGGTTTCCCTTAGCCTTATAAGGAAATCTTTATTACCATCTTGAGGGTTCACCTCAAGGGTCCGTTCTTCGCATCCTTGCTGATTGGATTGAACCTCTTGGTCAATGGTATTAAGGATTGAAAAGATCTCTTCTGAGAGAAAGCTTGGGGTGCCGCCGCCGATATACAGCGTAGATAAGGAATTAGGGGGTATTGTTTTAAGGACCCAGGAGATATCATGTCTGATAGCCCCTATATATTCGCGGATTACCTCTTTACCGGGATTAGGAAGGGAGAAAAAAGTGCAGTAGCCACATTTGGTCCTACAGAAGGGGATATGAATATAGAGAGAGATGTCCTTAACCATACGCAGGGCCCTTTCTATTCTAAATTTCGAAAGTCTTAGCATTACAGGGATTTTGCTTGCTTTATAGGGGCGTACTGCAGGACGGCTTTTCCCAGCAGATGTTTTTCACTTATAGGACCCCAATACCGAGAATCCGAGGAGTTGCTGCGGTTATCTCCCAGGACAAAGTATTGGTCCTTACTCAAGGTTATGGGTGGAAAGGAGTAGGCAAAAGGGAAACTTACTTTCCACCCTTCAGGTAAAGGTTCGTAACGAAGTTCGTAGGGCTTTTTGATGAGCTCAAACTCCGTATAAAACGAACTCTCCCCTGCGGGACGTACAAAGACGACTCCTTCTTCCATCTTAATAGTATCGCCGGGAAGTCCTACCAATCGTTTAACCTGACGCGGAATGGCCCATCCGCCGGTGGATTTGAGCTTATGAAGGGTAAAAAATCCGATTACGCTGTTTATTCCTTGGCTAAAAAGACCCGGCGGGTCCGAGTTAGGGGTACGAATGAGAACAATATCCCCACGATTAGGTTCTTCCAGACCAGGTAATGAGAAATCAGTGAAGCTGCATTTTGGACCATATGCCAGGGGTGAAACAAGGACCCTGGAATTACTTACGAGTAGGGGATTCATGGAATTTCCCTCTATTCTGAAGGAACGAAGAAAAAAGCCGGTTACAAGTATGTAGCCTAAAAACACGAAAATAAGGAAAAGGAAGAATTTTCGTATCTTGCTGGAGAACCCGGTAGGTTTTCTGTATGGTTTATAGTTCTTTGACGAAAACGTCGTCTTTCTGAGTACGTTTATCGTATACCTCCAGCTCTGTTAAGGGGCCAATAAATAAACATAGCCCTGCCTAAGACTTCTTTTTTTGAGACGGGTCCAAAATAACGGGCATCCCTGGAATTGTCTCGGTTGTCTCCCATAGGGAAAATCCACCCGTTTGGAATATACCATCCTAAAAACGTTTTCCTCCAGTTCCCTCCGTACTTTTGATTATGGGGATATATTTTATAGAGATGCTCATATCTAATTGCATTCCACTCATAGAGGTCCGCGTATGTATATGCAGGATTGTCCAAGGCCTCTTTGAGTTTAGGATCCAGGGGAATTAATGCTTGCTCATAAGCTTGGGCTTTTCCAGCTCTGGAAACATGCACATACATGTCCGAATCGATCATTCGTCGTGGATTGTAGGCATTTCCCTGGAAAGAACGAAAATCCTTTTCATGTATCCAGCCTGTTGTGCCTCCCGGATTCATATAGACTTCCCCTTCCCTCATCTTAATCCTGTCGCCTTCCACTCCTACCGCGCGTTTAATAAGAAAATGTGCTTTTGGATTTCCTTCCTCATCTTTGTCGATGTCCACAAAGGAGAGGGTAACCATGTAAATAACTCGCTGTAGAATGTCGAATACCGGTCCCCTGGAGAGATAGGTAGGGTTCTCGAAGATAATGACCTCTGTACGCTCGGGTTCCTTAAACCCGGGGAGTTTCCACATGCCGGGAACAAGTTCAGGACCAAAAATGACTTTATTGACAAAAATCCTGTCCTTAATATTGAGGGTATCTATCATGGAACCGGAAGGAATTTGATATGCCTGGAAGAGATACTGGTTAATAATAAGAACAACCGCGGCGGCCCAGAGAAAAGCTTCGACCCAGTCGAGGACCGGGTTTTTCTTCTTCTGCTTTTCTTCTCTAAGCTTTTTACGCCGCTTGCGCCACGTGAGAAAACGTTCTGTTCCAACCTGCAGGCGATGTAGAAAATCATCCATGAGTATCTAACGCAGAGAGCGTATCATATCATAGGAAGGTTGGCAATAAGAGTGTTTGAGTGTTGTTTGAGTGTGTTTGATACAACTACAGACAACACGCTACATTGACAAGGGACATCTTGCTTTCTATAATGCCTCCACCATGGGCAAAAAAAGAAAGAACCTCTCTGTTGAATCCGAGGAAATACAGGTAACGTTAAAACCCATATTCGGTATAAAACCAGGCCTATATTTAGCCGGTTTGTATAGTTTAATTATTTTGCTCATCCTCTTTTTTCTTCTCCTGTTTCCTGGTGTAACAAACAGGGGGAGGGAAATCCGTTTCTTTTCAAATGTCCCCAATGCCGCTGTATATATCAATGAGAAACACGCGGGTACTACTCCTTTTTCCACATTCGTTCCTGCTGGTGAATACACTGTTGAGTACCGAAAAAAATTTTTTTCTAGTAATGAAATTCCAATCTCTGTTAAAGGACCTATTTTCGCTAGTCTTTTCTTTCCCGGGAAGGATTCCATTATGGGTTTCCTCCTCCTGGAAGATGGAAGGGGATTAATAGATGATGCTGTTAAAAGGTACAGTAGTTGGAGTTTAGTAGATGGATTTTACGAAAGTTATCAGCCGCCGCCCATTGCTGAAGATATGGTCCTTTCTCTCCGTACACCATACTCTGAACTGAAAAGCAAAACCTCTGAACGCGAAGCTTTCTTCGACAGAAAAGATATGACTGAAAAAGCACTCTTCTCGATGTTGCTCTCTACTTCTCATAACAGACAGGTGAAGGACCTGGTAAGCGCTTTTTTTCTCTTCAATTCCCAAGGTCCAATAATGAACTCCTCTAATTTACTAGATTCCTTGAATACCATTCTCCGATTGAGTTCTAGATATCCAGGGTTTTTCCTCTGGGCTTTACAGTTCAGTAGCAGCGAAATTGCTAACGATGTCGCTGCTATTCCCGAGTTCTCTAATGCCATATCTGGATTAGTAGAAGCTGTCAACGAAAAGGCGGACGATTCCGGTAAACCTGCTAGCTCAAATCAGGATCAGCGGCTTATAGTCAAAAACCGCGAATTTGTCCCGGTACGGAGGGGAACCTTTATTATGGGTCCTATTTCTGAAGAGTATAAAGAATTGAAAAGAGAGAGCTTATCTTTTGAAAATTTTCCTCATAAGGTTAATGTGGACCGATTTTACATTCAAAGAACGGAGGTATCCATTGGGGAATACAGAGATTTCCTTGAGGCACATCCGGAGTGGAGAAAAGAAAATAGTAAAAGCTTATTGGCAAAGAACCTAGTTTCGAAAGATTATCTTTCTACCTTCCCGGAAATGGATGTGTCTTCCTCTGCCGCCGATACCCTGCCCATTACCCATGTCTCTTGGTACGCAGCTAAAGCCTACTGCGATTGGTTAACAGGGTCTTTACCCCCCTATCTTTCCAACTATGAAGTTCGCTTACCACAGGAAGAGGAGTGGGAATATGTTTCACGTTTTGAGATCAGCGGTGATGGAGACCAACTGTTTAAAAGCGGTATTAACGGTCCTATTTCGGTAGGAGAAAATCCCGGCAGCGAAGGCGAAGTATTGCATCTTTTGGGTAATGTATGGGAGTGGAGCGAGAATTGCTACTATAACGAAGACTACTTTTTCTTTTCCGAAGACGGGAAGAAGAAATTACGTTCGGAAGTTATGGATATACTATCAGCTGAAAAGATCGTAAGAGGGGGCTCCTGGGCCAACATGCCTTATTCCATTCAATACACAACGAGGGGCTCTCAACCTCCCTCTTGGTGTACCCCCTTTTTAGGTTTTAGACCGGTAATAGCGGAACGAGAAGAGTAACAAGGCCGATATGAGTGACAAAAGCCCCAATAGAAAATTCTTATTAAAGAATAAAAAGGCTTTCTATAATTTTGAAGTTCTTGAAAAATTGGAATGCGGAATATCCCTTCAGGGGACGGAAGTAAAATCGATTAAATCCGGGAGAATGTCCTTTTCCGATTCTTACTGTAGAATCAGAGAGGGGGAGCTTTTTCTAATAGGGTTCCATATCTCTCAATATCCTCTGGGAAACATTAACAATCACGACCCGGACAGAGAAAGAAAACTCCTTGTCCACAAACAGGAAATAAAACGACTGAAGCGGAAGGTCCTGGAAAAGGGGTTAACTCTCGTGCCCCTCTCCGTTTATCTAAAAAGAGGTATGGTAAAAATTGAAGTAGGTCTTTGCCGCGGGAAGAAACTCTACGACAAGCGGGAAGATATTAAACGTCGCGATCTCAAGCGTGACGCCGACAGAGAACTTCGACATCGGTTATAGTTCTCGCTGCAACGTAGAATCCTCAATTTTTCAATCCTCAATCTTACAATCCCATACGTATTGATTTCCCAGGGAAAAAGTAGTATACTTGGCGTAACCAAGACGGGGATGCACCGGTCTCGACTGGGGTAGACTGAGTCATGGTTGCAAGCGGAGTGTCGGTCTCCTTAACCCGTCACAAAAAATTTTAACTGCTGATAATAGCGCAGATTACGCAATAGCGGCATAACATGCTGCTGGGGGTACTCGGAATGCGGTCCCGAAGTCCGATGTGCCTCACAGAAACCGGGGCTCACTCCTGCCGAAGCCCGTGGCGGTGGGAAGACACTATAACGGGCTCTAACGAAGTAAGGTATGTCGGTCCACCGTTGCTTCGTTGAACATAGAGGACTGACTAAGCTTGTAGATACTGTGGCAATGCGCTCTAGGACGCGGGTTCGACTCCCGCCATCTCCAGTTTCACTCCCTTTCCGTTCGTTCCCGCTTTGTTTATTCCCATTCTATGGTAGAGGGGGGTTTACTTGACACATCGTAGACTACTCTTCCGATATCAGGTACCGTGTTTGTTATCCTCGAGCTAATTTCTAAGAGAGCGTCCATGGGAAAGGGGTAGACATCTGCGGTCATGCCGTCGAAGGAAGATACGCAGCGTATTGCCAAGACCCACCCATATTTCCTCATATCACCGGTAACTCCTACGCTTCGAATGGGTAAAAGGACTGAAAATGCTTGCCAGATATCGTTATAGAGGTTTCTTTTTTTCAATTCTTCTATTAAGATAGCGTCTGCATTTCTTAGAATATCAGCTTTTTCTCGGGTTACTTCACCAAGGATCCGCACAGCGAGACCTGGTCCAGGAAAGGGATGACGTCTTACTGTGGAGGTGCTAATGCCGATTTTTTCACCAAGAGTTCTCACCTCATCCTTATAGAGGTAGGAGAGGGGCTCGATCACCTCTCCTCTTTTACGCTTCTTTTCTACCAGTGGAGAGCGAACATTATGATGAGATTTTATCACCTTTGCGTGAATTCCAACCCCCTTGCCCGATTCTATTAGGTCGGTGTAGAGGGTGCCCTGAACGAGAAATGCATCGGTTATCCCTCTTTTAGTGACCTCTTCCTCCTGAATTGTTATAAAGAGATCGCCTATGATTGCGCGTTTTTTCTCAGGATCTTCGACGCCTTTCAGTGCGTGAAGGAACCGCTGGGAGGCGTCAATCCAGTAGAGATGCGTCGCCCCGAGTTTCTTAAGCTCTTCTACCACCTCTGTTGTTTCGTTCTTTCGCATCAGACCGGTGTCTATGTAAAGGAGGTAAACATGTTCTTTGGGTATAGCATTGAGGAGTAATCCGGCGGCTACTGTGGAATCCACCCCGCCGGATATCAGCACCAGGACCTTCCCGTCTTTTACCTTGCGAATAAGTTCAGAGCTTATAGATTCCAGGTAGTAGTCCATGTTCCAATCCTGCTTTGCTCCACAAATTTCTTGTGCAAAGTTAGAGAGCAACTTCGTTCCGTATTCACAGTGGCTGACTTCGGGATGAAACTGTATGCCGTACCATTCCTTTTCCTTGTGTGAAATGGCTGCAACATGATTTTCTGAAAGGGCTATTGCCTTGAACTCCTCTGGCGTGGTGGAAACGCTGTCTCCGTGACTCATCCAGGAAACAAAATCTTCCGGTATGTTTTTAAAAAGGGCTGATTCCTCCAGGTACTGGACTCTTGCCCTTCCGTACTCTTTCTTGGAAAGTCCCTCTACTTCACCGCCCCTGTCAACAACGATTCTATGCATTCCATAGCAGATTCCGAGAATAGGAACGGAAAGCCTAAAAATATCTTTGTCCAAACGTGGCGCGTCGGATTCATACACACTGGAGGGCGAGCCGGAAAGAATAATACCTTTTACTTCAGACAGATCCAGGTCTTGTACTTTTGAAGTGCCGCTTACGATATCCGAGTATACACCACTTTCTCGCACTCTTCGCGCGATTAATTGAGTTGTCTGACTCCCGAAATCAAAGATTAAGATGTTGTCCAAATTTCTCTTCTCACAATGGTTTGGTTTCTATCGTATCCCACTGATATGATATCAATAGGGGTTTTTGTGTATTCTTCAATAAAGCCTATATACTCCTTTGCCTCTTCCGGCAGCTGGACAAAATCAGTGCAATGGACAATTTCCTTTTTCCATCCTTTAAAGGACTGGATAATAGGTTTACACTTGGTAAGTACATCTGTTGATGTAGGAAAATGATGTAGTGTTTCCCCGGAATAGTCATAGGCAGCACAAACCTTTATCTCATCCATGGTATCGTAGACGTCTAAATGGGTAAGAACGAGAGAATCGATAGAATTGGTCATACAGGCGTATTTAAGGGCAACTAAATCAAGATATCCGCATCTTCTTGGCCTCCCAGTGGTTACGCCGTACTCCCGGCCCAACTCCCGCACTTTATCCTCTAATTCACCGTCTCTCTCACTGGTGAATTCACTGGGAAAGGGTCCGTTTCCAACCCGGCTAGTGTAGGCTTTAAAAACACCAAGTACACGATCGATATCTCTCGGTCCAATTCCGCCACCGACGGAGGCCCCGGAAGCAGCGGAGTTTCCCGAAGATACATAGGGGTAGGTGCCGATATCTATATCCAGCAATGCTCCTTGGGCACCTTCAAATAGGGTAAAAGTATCTTTTTGCTTGTACATGTACATGGCCAGATCTATGACCATGGGTTGCAATTGTTCTCTGTGCTTCTCTATAAAAACTCTGTCTTCGTTTTCCAGAGTGGCGAGCATGTTCTCGTCCCACATATCTCCAATTCTTATACCGTCTCGGGAGGACTTACAAGAGTAAGTAACCCCAATACCTCGTCCGGTGGTACCAATGGGTCTTTTACGGTTTTTATCAATTTCAATGTCCTTTCGTTTGTGGGCAGGTAATACGAGGTGTGCCCTGTCGGAGATAAGCACCCTCCCCTCCCAGGATATTCCCCGCTCTGTCAGCATGGAGAGTTCCTCAAAAAGCGCCTCAGGGTCAATAACCATAGCAGAACCGAGGACCACTTTTTTCTTTGGGTAGACAACACCGGAGGGCACAAGATGAAGTTTGTAGGTTTCCTCATCTGCTACAATGGTATGCCCGGCATTGGCTCCACCGGAAAACCGCACTACCGTTTTTGCTTTCTTCGCTAAAAAATCGACAATTTTCCCCTTTCCTTCATCTCCCCATTGGGCGCCTACTACAACACAGTACATAGAATATCCTCATGTATAGTTTTAGATTCGATTACGCAGCCACTTTCAAAATTAACCAATTTTGAAAGAGCCTCTACGCTTGTTTTTTTTACCACTCGTATCCATAATTCACTAAACTCTTTGCACATCTGCCGGGTGTTTCATTATTGGTAGAAAAGTCCTTATTTCCCGGGATAATTGGGAGCTTCCTGGGTGATGTATACATCGTGCGCGTGGCTTTCTTTTAGACCGGCAGGTGATATTTTAACAAAATTCGTGTATTCCCGCAATTCGTCAATCCTTTTACAGCCGCAATAGGCCATACCCTTCCGTAATCCTGTTACCATCTGATTGAGAAAGGGGGCCAATTCTCCCTTGTAGGGTACCCTCCCCTCGATTCCTTCGGGTACTGGTTCTTCATCCTCTTTCATTTGGTACCTGTCCCCCCCGCCTTCTTTTATGGCTCCCATAGAACCCATGCCGCGGTACGCTTTAAACATTCTTCCCTCATAAATGATTTCTCTTCCGGGACTCTCCTTTAAACCGGCGAGAAGATTTCCTATCATTATTGCGTGGGCACCCGCGGCAATTGCCTTGGTAAGATCTCCGGAAAACTTGATTCCCCCGTCAGCAATGATAGGAATATCGTGCTTCTTTGCCTCTTCTGCGCAGTCATACACGGCGGAGAATTGGGCGACCCCTATACCGGCTACAATTCTCGTAGTACAGATGGACCCAGGTCCAACGCCCACTTTTACTGTGTCTGAACCAGCATCAATCAGTCTTCTTGCACCCTCCGCTGTTGCGACATTGCCCCCTATGACGGGAACAGAGAATTGTGATTTAATATCCTCAACAGCCTTTATTACGGAATAGGAATCACCGTGAGCAGTGTCTATAACCACAAAGTCTACCCGGCTATCTAATAGAAGAGGGATTCTTGTATCGTAATCCACAGGAGATACAGCAGCCCCTACCAAGAGACGACCGTACTCGTCCATTGTGGCCCGGGGATACTTCTGGTGTTTTTCCATGTCTTTTACCGTTATCAAACCGGTCAGCTTTCCGGAATCATCTATTACTGGAAGTTTTTCAATCTTATGGCTGTCGAATTTTTTTTGCGCGCTCTCGATGGTCGGCACACCTTTTTCAACAACTGGTTTCGGAGTCATAACATCCTTTACCAATTTCGTGTACTCCTTACAGAACCTCATATCCCTTCCTGTAATTATGCCAAGAAGGGTGTGATCATCCGAAACCACAGGTAGTCCTGAAACATTGTATCGTTCCATTAAAACACTAACATCTAAGACCGTTTGATTCTCCCTTACCGTTATGGGCGAATCAATGACCCAGTTTAAGAACCTCTTTACCTTACCCACCTGCTCAGCTTGAAGCGCGGGACTCAGATTTCGATGAATGACCCCCACGCCTCCCTCTAAAGCAATGGCTATGGCCATTTCCTGCTCTGTTACTGTGTCCATGGCCGCGGAAATAACAGGTAAATTGATATGAATGTTGCCAGCTATTCGTGTCCTGGTCTCTGTATCTCCCGCCTGGATATCGGAATAGGTAGGTACCAGTAATACATCGTCATAACTGAGGGTTTCACGAATTTCCATGTGTTTTTCCTCTCATTTCTTTGCATATCTCACTATATTTCGAGGCTAACGCTTTCGCTTTTTCTACTGCCCTTCCTCGATAAAGACGAGGAGATGAGAAAAAATCCATAGCCGATAATCCCACTGTCTCTTTAAGCTTTGTATCAATTTTTTCCCAAATTTCCTCATGTTCTTGCAATTCATCTCTCAGGGACCGTCCGTTTTTCTCACAGGCAAGTGTTATTTTACGCACGGTTTCGTGGGCGTCCAAATCACCTGAAACGGCAAGGAGAATGTATACCGGCTCTGCAAGTACCATTGAACCGGAGGTGGTTAGATTTGCCGAACAGCGCTTGGAATCAACGGTGAGACCCTTTAAGACCTTTTTTAGTCTCGCGGCAGCAGCTGTAAAACCGGCACAGTAATCTACAATAAACCGCTGAGAAGCGGAATTAGTGAGGTCTCTCTGGTGTTCGGATATCTGGTCCATAAAAAAGGTCATAACCCTAGGTGAAAAAGCCTTCCAGAGGCTCTTTATATGCTCACTGTTCCAAGGATTCCGCTTCTGTGGCATGGTGGATGAGCCAACTTGTTTAGAGGAGAAATACTCCCTTACCTCGGCAATCTCGGTACGTTGAAGATTTCTCAAGTCATCGGCACAGTTTGCTATTATCCCAAAGGCTGTATTCATCTCTAAGAGAACCTGGAGAAGGTATTCCGGTTCTACTAATTGAGTGGAATGTTCGGAGGGTTTCAGGTTAAGAAAGGCGAGAAAAGTCCTCTCCATATCTTCGGGGTCCCTTACCATGAGACTAGTGGCATTGTATGCCCCGACGGCACCGGCAAGCTTTCCCCTTAGATCATCCGTTTTTGTTTTTAAACGCAGTATTGATTTCCCCAATCGAGAAACGTACTCTGCAAAGGCAAATCCAAGGGTAATGGGAACTGCGTGCTGCCCATGGGTCCTGCCGACTTGCGGGGAATCACTGTAAGTTGTGACAATTCGAACAAGCTCTTCTTCCACATCCAATAGCAGGGGGATAACAACCTCCCTTAGTGAGTCTCGAATGCGGAGAGCAAAGGCAGTATCCAGAATATCTACGGAGGTAGCTCCAAGATGAACAAAGGGCCGAAGATCCTCCGGCAGGTGTCTTTTTATGACATTCACCAGGGCCCTAATATTGTGCTTTGTTTCTTCCTCTTCCCGATATACCTCCTCTGAGGTGATTTTCTTCTCCAGCTCATTAAAGATTTCCGGCGATACTTGAAGATGTTCTTGATATTGCGCATGAGTTTTAAGCAGTGCCGATTCCACCATCACCGAGTATCGAATTGCGGCTTCCTCACTTAGATAGCGGGCGAGAGCGTCAAAATGTTCTCTGTTTGAACTGTAGTAACGGTGATCTATGGGTGAAAGATTAGCATAAATATTTCTGGATTCCATAGAAACATATTACAGAAAGTATAGATTTTGTCAAATCGTCGTATCAGCATCGTTGTATCGGCATCCATATTGTCTATCAGTTAAAGGAGGAATTCTTTTTTCAAGGTGTCTATGTCTATAGTTGGAGGTTTTTCGAGAGTGTATTTATGTGCTACACTTTTGCTTATGGAAAAAACTCCATATACTGAGTTGTACAAAAATGCCTTACAAGCCGGAGAGGAGAGGAATTACAGGAAGGCTGTTGATCTGCTTAGATGTATCGTAAGCGAAACCGATGAGCTGCCTGAAGCCCTTCTCTACCTTGGCCGTGGATATCATGCTCTTGGCGAATTCGAACGGGCGGTGCCTCATTTAAAAAACTTTATAAAACTCTACCCAAATAGTAGTTCGGGATATTTTTTTCTCGGTCGTACTTTCCTTGCATTAAAAGAGTATTATTCCGCGGTGAAAATCCTTAAAAGAGGATTGGAATTACAGCCGGATAATGTGCACATTAGAAGCTTTATTGGTTTGGCCTATCTGAAAGCAAAACAACCCGGACCGGCTGTACAGCACTTGGCCTTTGCTGTAGAGCATAATCCTGATAATGGATCGATTTATACAGGATATATTAACGCCTTAACAGTAAGAGCTATCCAGCTCTTTCACCAGGGCGATTTTGATCTTTCCAGACAAATGTTTGAATTTGTGTTAGAGAGGGGCAATTCGGACATCTTTATCCATGTGTATTTGGGACAGATCTATAAAGAAACCGGGGAGTATGATTCCGCGATACATCATTACGATGAAGCTTTGAGTCAATCACCAGAGGACGCTCTGTTGCGATTGAAGAAATCCGAGGTGCTCCTCCTCTGTGGAAAACAGAAAGACGGAATGGATATTATCCGTGAAGTAAAATCCATATTCCCTGAGCTTAGTCCGGAGAGCATCAATCCCCAGGAGTTGAACAAGCTCCTGGCTATCCAGCATTTTCAGAGAAAAGAATGGAAAAAGGCAATACACTATGGCAAACAAGTTATCAAATTATTTGGCAGGGATATAGATATTCATCTCTTAATGGGAGAGGCTTCAAGACAAATTGGTAAAGAGGAGGCTGCCTACAACCATTTTCTAAGGGCATTAGAAGGCGATAGGGAAAAACTTGAAAGCAGGTACGGCCTGGTCATGGTTTTGTGGCAGACCGGAAATTACGAGCAATTATTAAAGGAGCTTAACGCGATAAAGCACATCGACCCGCAGAACGAGATCTTCCACTACTACTATCCTCTATGCCTTTGCAAATTAGAAAGGCCGGTAGAGGAGACAGTACCTGCCCTACAAAAAGAGATACGGAATACAGGTCCTGATGTCTACCTGATGAGTTACCTCGGAATGGAGTATATAAAAGGGGGACGCTCGGATCTTGCTGAGAAGTGGTTCTTAAAATGTCTCGCTCTAGAACCTAAGCATCTTGATGGCCATCGCGGGCTTATCCGGGTGTATACGGAATTGGATAGACCGAAAGAAGCAATAGAAGCATTTAATGCCTATCTCACTCTTAACTCAAAAGATCATACGAAGCGCAATGAATTCATACACCTGCTGGTAAAAGAGCAAGAGTATGAAAAGGCGGTAGAAGAGATCCTAAAGATTCTTCCTGCTGTTAAGGAGGACAGTGATATTCTCCGTCTCTTAGCCTATGCGTATCGCGAAATTGGGGAGTACAGGGAGGCTTCCGCCCTTTATCGTCAGCTTCTACGGAATGATCCGAAAAACGAGAACTATCTGCGCTCTCTGGTGTACACACTGGAAGGCGCAGGCGAACTGGAAGAGGCTACAAAGATCCTAAGCAGTGCGCTGCATTACATAACCCCTAATGCCTCTCTCCTTCTTATTCTAGGCGTTCTTTACTACCGCAATAATGAAACGGAAGCATCTTTGGAGGCCTTTCGCCGCGTACTGACCCTCGCGCCGAATGATTGGAGGGCCTACAAAAATATTGGGTTGGTGTATAAGAAAAAAGGTATTCATGAGATGGCTGAAAATTTCTT
>CAYXSD010000001.1:0-56282 GCA_964466335.1 uncultured Spirochaetales bacterium | reverse complement strand
ATATTGGGTTGGTGTATAAGAAAAAAGGTATTCATGAGATGGCTGAAAATTTCTTTCGAAAGGCTGAAAAGTATACATAAAAAATGTTCTCTCCAAATGATATCGTACAAGAAATAATTATTCTAGAATCAGAAAAAAAAACAGAAAGAAAAATCGAGTGAAAAAAATCCTTGATATTTTCTATTACTTGCGTATACTAAACCCAGGAGGATAATAGAGGATGGCAGAAAAAGCGCTAGATCTATTTCAGGCATATTCCCAGGGGAAATTGCCAAAGGACGGAGGATACATCGTCTCTTCTTTTTTTAATGAGAATTCTGTATACTCAATCTACGAAATTGTAGCATATAGTGGTGTAAAATCCATACAGCTTACGGAAAGTGGACTAACCTTTCAGACCGATGGAAATAAACTTTTTGTTCTCGTAGAACCTCCCTCATATGCCAAAAAGTTTGTTGAACCTGTAAGCCGCGACAAAAACGAGCAGATACCCCACCGGTTTAAGGAATTGGAAATCTATACCGCAAAGAACCAAACGAAAATAATGGTGAGTAAAAAGCCGACGATTACCTACTCATCCTTTACCATTTTAAAACCTACGGGGATCAACTTTGCTCTAGTTTTCTTCAATCTCCCTGATGTTCTAAAAACTATTGAATTCTTCTTTCGGCAGACCTTGAGTAAAGAAGCCGGCGTTGCTACCGCGGACGCAAAAAAAGCGGCAACATTAGTAACTGACGGCATCGATAAATTTAGCATCTGGTAATCTCTATCTGCTGTATAGTATCGATTCAGAGATCATTATTCGGCTTCTTTTTTCTCCAAGAGTATCTGAGCTACAGCTAAGTTCGCTATAGGAATACTATAGGTGGAGCAGGACACATAGTCTAACCCCGTTTCTATACAGTAACGAATATTTTCCGGCATAGCACCGTGCTCGCCACAGAGACCCTTCTTTAAGTCAGGTCGAGTAAGGAGTCCTCTACGTACGGCCGTAGACACCAGCTCCTTTACCTGTGTACTCAACATCTGAAAAGGATTTCCAGTAATAAGATCGAACTGGGTGTAATCCGGCATAAAGGAGTTAAAATCGTCTCGTGACAGACCAAGGGTTGTTTGAGTAAGGTCATTGGTACCGAAGGAGAAAAACTCTGCGTAACGAGCGATCTCTCCAGCTCCTAAGGCGGCACCGGGGAGTTCGATCATCGTACCGATTTTGAATTCTGCGTCAGAACTGGCCTTTACCCGTTTCTTTGTTTCTTCGGCTATGGTTTTAAGGCCTTTATAAGTCTTCCCCTCGATCTTTTTACCGTAAATAATCAGCTTTAATTCATTTTCATTCATAATAAGGGGAATCATTATCTCAGGAAAGACTTTTATCTTTTCCTTTTTCAGTTTATATACCGCTTCTAGAAGTGCCTCGGTCTGCATTTCATAGATTTCAGGATAGGAAACGGCGATTCTGCATCCTCTGTGCCCCAGCATGGGATTAAATTCTTTAAGAGTATCAATAGCAGCGTCGATCTCAGCTTTGGTTGTTTTGTTACTTTTCTTCCCCTTGTTGAGATAATCCATGAAGGAGGCCATCTCTGTTTTGTTATGGGGTAAAAATTCATGAAGAGGGGCGTCTAAGAGCCGAATAGTAACTTCTTTGCCTTCCATAATTTTTAGAAGTTTATAGAAATCGTTTTTCTGCATGGTTTTCAACTTCTTAAGGGCGGCCTTTCTCTTCTCAGGTGTGTCGGAAATTATCATCTCTCGGAATACGTTGATTCTGTCATCCAGAAAGAACATGTGCTCAGTCCTGCATAGTCCGATTCCCTCAGCTCCGAAAGTTTTGGCTAATTCCGCGTCTTTCGGTGTGTCCGCGTTAACTCGGACATGGAAACCGGCGGTAAATTTTTTTATAATCTGTACAAGTTCTAAAAGTCCTGATGTTTTCGGGTCCGGTTCAATCAATTCAGCCTTTCCCAGGAGTATTTGTGGTTCTGTATACTGCGGTACATTGAGGGTTATATAGTCTCCCTCTCTTATAAACTGTTTTCCAATTTGGGCTTTTTTCCCCGTTATCTTAAGGTCAGTTTTGACCAGTGAAACCTTTCCGTACTGACGCGCAACAACAGAAGCATGGGCCGCATAACCGCCTTCGCTGGAAAGGACTCCCGTGGCAGCTTCAATTGCCTTAACATCTTCAGCAAAAGTGGCAGGCATACAGAGAATGAACCTGGTGTCTTCTCCCTGATGTTGGGCAAGCTTTTTTGCATCTATAAGGCCTTCAGTTGAAAAATATACTTTCCCAATAGCAGCTCCGGGAGCACCGGAGATCCCCCCGTCAATGCTTTTCAATTTCTGTGTCGAATTCAGATCCACAACAGGGTGGAGAATCTCATTCAGCTGGTTTGGTTTTATTCCGTTTATAACGTATTTATCATCTACGACTTTTCTCTTGTTCAGGTCCAATAATGTTTTAATATCGGATTGAGTGGACTTATTTGCCAAGGGTCTTTGTTCAATGAGCCAGACTTTTTTATTTTCTATGGTAAAACGAATGGAACGTATCTCTTTAAAATGGTCCTCCACCGTTTGCGCGACTTTTTCCAGCTGTTTATGGTATTTAGGAGAGATTTTATTAATGTCCTTTCCTTCAGCACCAACAGAGTCGAATTCATTTTCGAAAAAATCTCCCTCCAACTTTTTTTCACCTGTAACGCTGTCGCGTGTGCTGAAGTGCCCGCTGGCGGATTCGTCGCCGTAATTTCCATACACCATGGGTTGGATGAGAATTGCCACATCATTATCAGACATCTCATCCATTTTAATCATTTTGCTGATTCTTTTCAAAGCAATTTCCAATTGATCTATAGCATCTTTAAAAAATCCTTTTGGAAGAAGGGATTTGTATCGTTCCATTGCCTTGGCCCTCTGGGTCACAGACATGGTCGAGTTCATCTCCCTTTCCAACTTCTCAATTTCATTGGCGTAGAGTTTTTCTTCCTTCGTTTTGCCTTCTAACTCCGCTATTTTTCTTTCTACTTCAAGGTTTCCTTTAACAAGAAATTGAACCTCGTGGAACCCGAAATTTTTTCCCACAAACGCGTTAAAACCTTCCAGCGTAGAGTGTGTTAAACCGTAATTATGAAGAGTAGGATATCGGACAAGTGCAAGGTTCGGACTAATTACAATTTTTACCAGCATCGGATTTTTTGTGTCTCCGAATTGTTTTTCCGTAAAAGTCTCAAATTTTTTGAGATGGCCTTCTAATATTTTTTTAATATCATTGTTTTCAAGGTCCGCGGCAACATCCGCGTCAATAATTATTCCTGGAAGGACCGGAAGGTCTAGACCGGCAAACTCATTTGCCTGCTTCCCTCGGATTCCGAATTTTTCTATAACGGTTTCGTCTGTTATGTATTTTTCTGTACTGAAAAAATGTATGTTTTGTTTCATCTTTTGCCCCGTATCTAACAATAATACTACCTAAAACAAGTTTAATACTGTGTTTACCGGAAATTTTAGAAAATCTTCAAATCTAGAGCTTGCTCCGGTTCTAAAATATCTTTGTAGTTTTGCCACATCTTTAATTTCTTCGCCAGCTACAGCGAAGAGGATGGCACTTCCGTGTTTGACCTTTCCCCATTTAAAGAGGGTATTTATATCGTGAATACGTTCTCCGTCGTAAAATACCATAACTTCGCAACCGGGATTGGCCGTCTCATAGCTCTGGATTATCCTTTTCCAAGCCTCCACATTACCGTTGTGAAAGAGTTCGTTTGTAACGGGCACGGAGTACATGGGGGTCATACGCCTCTTGCCTTTGGACTGCGGCTTTGCTTGAGGAGTTTCAGTTTTTCCTGGTGTTTGCGATGTGTCCTGTTTTCCCTTTGAGGGAGCAGCGCTTTCTTTGGTTTTCCTCTCCTCTCGTTCTTTTGTCCTAGCCGGTTTTTTTGTTGGTTTTTTTGATTTTGAAGCTTTGGAAGCCGAAAACTTTCCTTTATAAAACGACTGAGGGACTTTGACCATTCTTCCATCGAGGTAAACTAACAGTTTTTCCATAATTTCTTCGGCTAGTTTTTCATCGCCCTCCTTCGCGGAATAACCAACAAACATATTGAGAAGTTCATCACTTTTTAAATTGTTTAGAGATTCCCAATGGGATTTATTTTTAGGGTTTATTACCGTGTACCCTAAATCAGGATGGTGATAGGAGATTACAATGTCTGCAGCTTTCCATTTCGAAACCTCGTTATAGATCGAATCGAAGGTGTCAACAGTTTTTACCAAATTTGAAGATCGGTAAAAGTAGCCGTATTTATCTACAAGCAGCGCGTAAATAATCGCGTTTAGCTGGTTTGGTTCAATTTCATTATCCGCCAGCAGTTCATTTAAAATATCGGCAAGATTTTCGCCTTCTTCGAAATCGTCTAATAAAGAGGAGACGGCTTGGAAGTGATTTAAAGATTGATTAAATCCCTCTCTGGTACTAAATTTCTCAAATTCATACATTTCTTGAGCCATAGTGTTCCCTTCTCTTTGCATTCGAAAAAGGCCCCCTCATATGTGAGGGAGCCCATATTCATTATTGTTACAGTGATTTTAATCCTGAATCGGATTTCTTAGATCTGCTCCGCTTTTTCTTTGATGGAGCTGAATCAACGACACCCTTGCTCTTTGAAGAACCTTTGCTCTTTCCCTTAGAAGATGGGCTGCTGTCCTCTATTACCGTGTCGGTGCTTCCCCCTTCGTCGGAAGCATTAAGCATGTCCAGATAATCTGCTCCCGCTTCTTTTGCCTCTTCGTCTACAAGATCAGTAGAGAAACTCATATTAATATCCTCACGGATCGTGGATCTCCTTCTGGAGAAAGAAGCGAATGCGGCATCCGCGAAACCCTTGGATACACCGTTTAGGAACTCATTAAGTACATTGGCCATACCGTCAAGGGTGGCCTTTTTTCTTTTAATGGATACGATATCTACATCCAGTAAAAGTCCAGGTTGAATATGGTAAGGGTTTATCATGTATTCGAAGGTATTGAATTCCCTTTCAAGGAATTGAAGTCTGTCTTCCATGACCCTTCTTTGAACAGGATATCTGAAACCGTACATATCCTGCATCTTATTTCTCATAAGTATAAGACGCTTTTTAATGTGGTCCTTCTCATAAACGTATGTCCGGTTCATCTGTTCCACTTCGGTTTCAGCGGGCTGTATGAATGCAATTTCGTCCCAACTTTTGTCTATATCTTCATAGAGCGGGTCGCCGGTCTTCATCTTTATTCGTTTTTTGATCTTATTTTTGTAGATCTTAGCGAGATCATCGAAATCACTTATACGTTTAAAGAACTTTGAATCCACATAGACCATTTCCAGGACGTCCCAGAGATGGTTCAGTTCATTCAAGAAGGACTGCATCTGAGCGTCGTATGCTTTTCGCTCTTCTATTAGTTGAGCGTTATCGTAGTACTTAAGGATAATTTGGTATCGTTCGTCCGGCAGGGAATTGTAATCTGTCTCTTCATACTCTCTAAGGACAAGTTCCCTGGTGTTTTTTAGGTTTTCAATGTACTGATACCCCATCTTAGAAGTGTCGAGAATCGAAGTAATAGAGTTAATGGCAGTGTTGTATCCCCTGTTTCGAATATTCTCTATGTCGATAATCTTTTTAAGGTTTTCTCGGATGTTGAGCTGATCGAATTCGGCAGGATTTATTTCCGCTCGCAGTCCCTCAACCCTATCCATTAGGTGTTTTGCGAGGTACTTATACCGATTGGATTTTGGATTTTCCTTTTCGTCGTCAGTGTGATTGGGTACGCGAGTCATCTTTTCAAAGATTATCTCACTGTCGTTAAGTTCTTCTTTGCCCTCATCGATTCTTTGGTCTTTAAGTTCCTCAATTTCCTTATCGATAACATCCATGAGATTCTTGGAAATAAGGTCCTTAATAAGATATTCCACCGTTGCCTGGTAGTGAAAAATAGGACTGATAAGTTCAGAATCGAGAATGTTTACTGAAAGTTTAACATCGCTTACCGTTTTTGGTCTGTTGATATTGTCCTTAAAGGAACATTTAACAATAGAGTAAGCATTTTCCCCTCTTATGAAGGCCCCGGTATCGGTTTTTTGCCGTAAGAGAGAATTAGTAAGGTTCTCCAGGTCGTTAACACCGCGCTGAATGTGTCCTTGAAGATGTCCATACATGTTAACGATGGATTTTTCGATCTCACCAGTATTGAACTTGTCCATACCTCCTACTTCGTCTAAAAGGGATGCGATATCCTTTGGGGTATATCGGGTGAGTACCTTCATTTCTTCACGATCGATAAAGTTTCTGACCTTTTTCACCATTTCATCTTCAGTGGTTACAATGTACCGGTTGAACATGTTCTGGTAGTTTTGATTAAAGTAGTTGTATACCTTCTCCTTTAAACCACCCATGACATCTAACCGATTAAGTACTTCTTTCGGCAATTTAGATGAAATATGGTTCATTACTTTATCAACTTCTTCTTCAAGAAGTCTGTCGACTTCTTGTTGCTGATCTCTGCTTTCCTGAGCTAATGAGTTTCTTGATCCGACAGCGCTACGCTTCTCGGGATGGAAAACCATTGGGCTTTTAGGTAGATCTAGACTTCCCATTGTATTCTCCTTTCAAAGTTTATTTCTACTATAGATTATCAACATTGCTGGTAGAATGTAAAGTACGTTTTTTTTTTTTTTCCTTTTTTCCTCCTTATTGTACAAATTCTGTGTTTTTAACTGCATTTGACAAATAACTCCAAAAAATTTTTTTATATTTTCTTTTTTTTTATACACTTTTATTCATAAATATAATACAATTTGGCGGGGGAATCATGAAAAATACAGAAAAAATACTAGTATTGCTATTGGTTGTTCTCTTCTTCTGCATCGGTACTGTTGGCGCGGACGAGAGAACAGAGAATATCGATGTCTTTATCGTTTTAGACAAATCTCTCTCCATGATAGAGGAGATCGAGAGTGTTAAGGAGTATATAAGAGATTCCCTTCTCGATAAAATTCTAATTCCAGGGGACCGGTTTGTGATTATTGCGTTTTATGGCAAAACTGAACTACTCCTGAACGAAGTCTACGATGCTACGGGAAATATGAATAGTATCAGGAACAAAATAGAGAATATTCAAGCAGATGGTAGATTTACCGATATTGGAAACGCTCTGGATACACTCCATACAGTAGTACAGGAGATAGCTGGGGAAGAACGGAGGAGATTCCTACTATTACTTACCGATGGAAAACAGGAAGCATCCCCGGAGAGTAAATATTACACTCCAGATGGTCAATTCAATCACGAAATGCTTAAAAATACGAAAACAATCCAAAAACAAGGGTGGAAAATCCATATTCTTGGGATAGGAACTCAATCTGCGGCGGAAGAGCTTGCAAAAGAGTTATCCGCCGGATATATAAATGTACCTGATGTTCCTGAAGATGCCGAAGATAAGGAAGCGGAGGAAAAAAAACTTAAACAGGCCTTGGAAGAAGTCACCGAGGACCTGGTGGGCTCTATTGAATTAATTTCCTCGCCTAAGGTTGAACCCATTCCGCCGGACGGCAGCACCGAGATGCACCTTACACTGAAAAGTGAAGGCTTCTCGAAGGCACAAAAGGTCCTTATTAAGAGTATCACCCTGGAGTACGATGGAAAAGAGTACCCGCTTCGGAAAGAGGATGTTACACTTTCAATAACGCCGGAGGGTACTGAGGAAAAGGCAATTTCTATTCAATTTCCCAATCATTTGGATGCGGGAGACTATCAGGGCAGAGTTGCCTTTACTTTTAGTGGAAGTACTGTCTTTTACCCAGCCTATAGAGAAATTGACTTTCACGTGAAGGGATTTTTTGAAAATAATCTTTTCACGCTACTTGCCGGAGGTATAATACTCCTCATAGCCGTTACTGTTCTTATTATTCTTTTAAGAGGAAAGAAAAGAAGGGATGAAGAAGAAGATAAAAAAGAAGATATGGAACGGAACGGTGCATGAATCTCTTTTCAAAAGCGGAAGATTTTATCTCCAAATTTGAACATATCATTCTTACTGCCCATGAAACCCCTGATGGCGACGCAGTAGGAAGTGAGTGTGCATTGTACCATGCCCTTACATACCTGGGAAAAGATGTGCACATCTATAATGCAGATCCGGTGGAGGATAAGTATTCCTATTTGAACACAGCAGAAATTGCAAACACACCTGGACTGGATGAAGAGATAGACTTAGATCTCTCGAATTTTGCCCTCATTATTCTAGATACAAACGATATCAACAATATAGGTCATATTAAAGAGCTAATACTTAAGCGCGTAAGAGAATATCTGATAATCGATCACCACGAGAGTGGCGATAAAATTCTTACGGAAACCCTTATAGAGGAGGATGCTTCTTCAACCTGTGAAATTCTCTATCAACTCCTTTTAGAAATGGACATACCCCTTTCGAAAACCATAGCAAACGCACTTTACACCGGCATTGTTTATGATACCGGGTCTTTCATTTATCCAAAAACAACGGCAAGGACCTTTAACATTGCGGAAGATTTAGTTTCCCATGGGGTCGAGCCCAATTTTATTTATTCAAAAATATATGAAAGCAATTCTATTTCTACCCTCATACTTCAATCTAAAGTGATGTCCAGTATTGAGCTCAAATATGACAATCAAGTCGCAATCCAAACAATGCTAAAAGAGACAATCCTGGAAAGTAACGCCACCTACGAGGAAGGGACTACCTTTATCAATATTCCTCTTAAATGTGAACGAATAAGAGTCTCTATTTTTTTTAAAGAAAACTTAGAAGGTGTCCTGCGATGTTCACTTCGCTCCAAGGGTAATATAGACGTGAGCGAAATTGCCCAGCGTTACGGGGGAGGTGGACACAAAACTGCCGCGGGTTTCAAATGTAAGATATCTCTTGAAAAGATAAAGAAAAAAGTGTTAGAAGAGTTAGGTGTCTATTTTGATAAGGAGACCTCGAAAAAATAAGCTTTTTATAGGTCGTCATAACTAATGCGCAACTTTAGAAGTATATGGTCTAACAACAGCAGTAAGGTAAACGATACATAGAATGAAAAAAATCATCCATTTGATAGTCCTCTCCTGTATAGTCTTTCTTCTCTCCTGTGAAGCAGATAAAAAGGAAGATGACTATACTCCTCCTCCAATAAAAGGTCAGAAAGAGATATCTGCCGGTGGGAAAGAAAAAGGAACTCTATCTTACGACAGCTCGGAACAATCTTCCTCTGAGGCTGCATCTCCATTGGTAGAACTTTCGGAGGACCATGTTCTTCTAAATACCTTTAATTTAAATCTTGATTTGGACAGAAGTGAAGAACAGGTACTACTCTATAAGGAACGGGAGAACCCTGACTCGAATATTTTTGTTGCAGCGGCTGATTTTGATTTGGTAAGAAACAGCTATGTGCTTCCCTGGAAAAGTAAAACCGGAGCAGTAACTACTCGTACATTTTCTATATCCTTTGACGACATTATTGGGGACCACACCATTGAGCTCATCTGTATAGGCACCAACAACAAGGGAGAGCAAACAATAGATGTTTTTCATAAAACACAGCCTCCTAGCGGGGTTGGCCTTTACTATGCAAAAGTACTCTCCGTGGAAACCGATGGCTCCATTGAGATAAATCAATTTCAGAGATCTGAAGCGTATAAGCTCGGACAGAAGAACGGCAAGAGTTACACTATTACTGTTTATTCTCATGACAGTGAATCCGACAACCACTTTGATCTAGAAAAGAGGACCTATTTTTGGCAATATCAATCTGAGCGATATGTTCTCGGCAATGTGGAAAAATTGCCGGGAAAAAATGTAGAAGAAGAGCAGCTACAAGAACTTCTTTCTGAAGATGAGAATACCTTTAAACAATTCCTTAATGGAGCTTGGTATAAGACAGGTTCAGAGAAAATTGAAGATTTTATTCTGTTTGATTCTGAGACCCAACAGATCACTTTATTCTCCGATAACCTGGCAGAAATATTTCAATTGAAAAGTTCATATCGAACAAGGATTAAGAGTACTATGTTTATTATAGGATACAATACCCTGGTACCTTTTATAGAAAAACAGATTTCCGTTACCCTCCTTTCCTTGAATTCCATTTCAGTATCTGTGAGAGACACGGATTTTCAAAAGGGCGGAAACCAATGGGACGGGACCTATGTAAAGGTAACAGATAGCCTTACGGAATCTATTATTTCTAACTATCAGCCGGAAAAGAAACATGTTATTAATCCAATAAAACTTTCAGGAAGTTTTTCTTCCTCTGCTGGAGTATCAATGCTTTTTAATTTTCCTCATTTTCGCTTCAAGGACGGGAATAATGTAAAAACCGGAGGATACACCGTTTTTAATATGGAAACCCCGGTATTGCAAATGAAAGTCTTAGGAGAAGACGGAATTGTAAAGGAAAAACATTCCTATTCTGTGGACTACGACATTAATGAAAGCAACAATCGAATTGTTCATACCCTTGTACTTACCCCTGGGAAGATTACTTCCCACGGTTTTCAGGAAAGTGGATTCGGTGCTTTACATCTTGAGAAAATAGAAATTATACAGGAGGAATAAGGTAATATGTATGGTTGTTTCTTAATATTGAGTCTCTCTGAAATGACAATTTTGAAAGGGCCTCAATAAATAAGAAATCCCTCAATACCTTTGTCCTTCAGTTTTATAAGGAACTCCTGACTCTTCCCTTTCGGTATTTTCGGTAACACTACAGTATAGTATGTGGTTTGCCTCACCGTTTTCTCTTTTATAACTGCGGAGAACCCTTTTTTTTCTAATGTACTTACCATGGTCTTTGCGTTATCTATTACTGTAAACGATCCTATTTGTATCATAACAAATTCATTGTTTTGATCTTCCTTTTCTCCATTGTAGCTTTCTGTTTGAACTTGAGTTTCCTTTGTCGTTGCCTTTTCAGGCGTTAAATAAAAACGAGGCCAAACCAATTCTTCTACCGGGCCGCCGTAGACAAGAGAATACTCAGGACTTTGCGGATACTTTTTTCTTATGATATCCGAAGTTTTTTTCTCAATCTCGTTGAGTCCTACATTTCTTGAAACAGAATAGAGAATATACACTTCCTGAGATGATAGGCTGTCCTCGTATTTTTTGTATACCATATCGCAAATTTGCTTCGCTTTCACAGTTTTGTTTTTCGATGCAAGTACATTGGAATAGAGAAGCCAGGTCTGTTTAATGGTATTATTGTCTAGTTGCTCTTCATTGGATAAGATTTTTTTAATTTGATTTTCACATCTATCGAGTTCTCCCATTTGAAAGAGCAAGTATGCTGAGGAAAACAGGGCCTTTAACCCAAGAACTCCTTTGTCGAAGGAAGAGGCTAATTGATAGTGGCGTTGTGCTGATTCAAAATCGCCGGAAAGTTTTTCATACTGTCCAAGAATATGTAAGATTTGAAACTTCTGAGAATTTGTTTTTAAGTATTGGATTTGCTCTTTTAAAAAGGAAATTACATTATCGATATTAGTAAAAAGAGTAATGGTTTTCTCTAAAACGGTATAATAATTATTATGTTCTGTATTTTTACGAAGCCACTCCTTGTGGGCCTCTAAGGAATTAGATTCCGGAACGGATAAAGATAAATCATTACGCTTTGCTTCAGAGCTCGTTTGTGTTTCTTCACTAAAAGCTAAGGGTATAGAACAGAGGAAAAAGTACAATGCGAGAAAAAGCACAGGAAGAAAAAGGAAAAACCCCCGGTGTCTTCTACTCCTCAACGGGTCCTTCAGGCAAGGAAAAATCGATATTTTCATCTTTTTTACTTTTCCTGTTTTTCTTATGTTGTTTTTTTGCTTTCTCTTCAGTTTTTTTCTTTTCCTTTTTCTCCTCCTTATCGATTTTCCTTTGAGATGGTTTCTTTTTAAAGATCGTAAAGGGAAGCATAATGAACGACCCTAGAAGAAAGGCAATAAAAAGACTAATAAAAATTGGTACACCCTCCAGGGTGTAGAAACCGAAGGAAATATCGGCTTCATTGTTTATATTAAAACCAGCGAAAAAGATAACCACCGTCATAATGAGTAAAAAAACAATCAGTCTCCAAGGCATTACAGGACCTCCTCACCTCGAAAGGTATTTCCTTGAACAGTGTGTAAAACACATTGGACAAATTCTCCAATTTTTTTTGGGTCTCCTGGAAAAACTACCATTTCATTCCACTCTGTACGACCCAATACCTCATGTTCACATTTTTTTGACTTCGATTCAACTAGGGTTAGGGTCTTTTTACCCAAGCGTTTCTCTTTCTTTTGTCGGCTAATTTTTCTTTGAAGATCAATTATTTCGGCAAGACGTCTCTTTTTTACCTCTTCAGGAAGATGATGGGGCATTGAATATGCCTTGGTCCCTTCCCTGGGATTGTAGTAATAGGTAAAGGCTTCATCAAATTCTATTGTAGACATCAACTCCAGGGTGTCCTTAAAATCCGTCTCTTTTTCCCCGGGAAACCCAATAAGAATATCCGTGGTAATTGCAATATCCGGGTTTTTACAGCGTAATGTATCAATAAGGAAGAGAACATCTTCCCTTGAATATTGTCTATTCATCTTTTCAAGAATATTGTTCGATCCATGCTGGACTGGTAGATGTATGTGATTGCAAATTCGTGGTTCTTCACTGAGGATGTCAATCAGCTTTGAGGAAATATCTTTTGGATGACTGGTGAGGAAACGAATCCAGGGAACATTTGTCTCTCTTATAATTCGACTGAGTAGACTCACAAAATTTTGTATATCATCACCATTTTTCCAAAAATAGGAGTTAACGTTCTGTCCTAAAAGGACAAGCTCCTTAAGACCTTTCAAGTCTGCTTTGGCAATTTCATTGATAATAGATACAGGGTCTCTAGAAACTTCTTTACCTCTTAGATAAGGGACAATACAGTAGCTGCAGTAGTTATTGCAACCGTGCATAATGGGAAGCATTAGTCTATCGCTGCCTTCCCCGTACTGTAATGGAAAGCTGTCTTTTGTTATGGTCTGTTCATTTGGGGCGCAACATTTATTCCCAGAACTTTTTTCCAGCACATTAGGGAGAATAAATTTTTCGAAGTTGTCCAGAACAAGATCTACTCCGAACTTTTTGAAGGCGTCTCTTCTGTACGCGGCCATACAGCCTACGATACAGAGTTTTGCTTCCTCTCGTTTTTTTGCCTTAACCTCGCTCAGGCGGCCCCAAAGGCGGTCTTCCGCGGACTGCCTTACTGCACAAGTATGCAATACGATTGCCGATGCGGAGTCTATATCCTTTGCCGGTTTCCAACCTACTCTGTTAAAATTTTCTTTTAAAGCAGAAGATTCCGCCTTGTTCATCTCACAGCCGTAGGTTTCCAGCCAGTATGTATTACCCATTACCTCCGGTTACGCATCCCTCTTAAAAATCGAAAGAGATTCAGACCACCGGTTACTAGAAGCCCGATACCGGAAATACTCAAGAGAATATTGGAAATACCTGTAAGGAAGGGTATGACCCCGAGGGCCGTAAGAATACCTGCCCCGAGGACAATAAACCCCGTTACGCGGTCTTCTTTTGAACTGGATATACCCGCCCCGATGAGAGCAATAATTCCACCGACGATGAGGGCGGGAATTCCCCCGAGTCCGTTTAATGCCAACAGCACAATGCCGCCGCCAATACCGCCTATTGCCTTGGTTCCCTGGGATACTAAGGTTTTTCTAGGGACTATATCACCCATTACATTCCTCCACTGCCTTGTATTCTTTTTCTAATATACCACCGAATTGCTTCCCAGTCATTGTTTTTTGGTAGAAGAATCCATGCGCCCTTATCGTATTCTTCCGGTTTATTTTGTTCTTCCTCGGGAAGAAGATACAAATTAGAATAGGTTTCGTAAAGGACATTATTAATAGAGAGAACATTAAAACCGGAAATTTTTGCGTTTCCATACCGTAGGTACATATCAATTAATTCCAAAGTGGTAAAATTCGTGTCCACGTACGTTAGAAATATATGCACAAGATTATAGAGCTTGTTCATGTCGGTTATAGCTATATTTTTGAGTTTTTTTATAATAGCCGCAATAATCTTCTGCTGTCGTTCATTCCTGGAAAGGACAGGAGTAAAATGGCGAGCTCTAGCTACTCTGAGCGCTTCTATACCATTTAAACTATAGGTCCCTTTTTTGTAGTAAAGAGTATCCCATTCGCCATTTTCATATATTTTATATGTAGGATCAACCAAATCCTCTTCCAAAGTTACCTCTATCCCGCCTAATATATTTATTACATCTATAAACGCGTACATATCGATGAATATGTACTTTTCAAAAGAAACTCCAAGAATCGAAGAGAGTTCATGGAGAAACACATCAGTTCCGTACTGTTTATAAAGAGTATTTATCTTTGCCCCCCTGTGGTAAAGGTCCCTGGGAATACTTATCAATGTTATGTTTTCGGTTTCCTTGTCCATATGGACAAGTATTATGGTATCTGTATTATTTTGGTGTATACCTGATAGAAGGAATATAGTGTCTTCCGGAGGTATTGAATTTGTAACAGTGGAATCTTCAGATATGCTATAACTAAATGTATTCTTGTTTAGTTTTTTTTTTGCTCGTCCATTTTAAAGGAAGAATGTAATGTTTTGATAGAAGATATAACAATGTCATCACTATCGGTAAGATATATCTCGCCCTCTTTTTTTAAAACAGCAAATGCCCCAATATGATTATTTTCGGTGCTAAGAATATCGAAATAGTAGTAATCATCGTCATCCCTTGTTTGTGAACGCACCTTTAATCCGTAAGAATCCAAAACATTTTCGACTCCTCCTTTCTTAATAATACTCTTAATAAGATCAAACGCGGCATCAAGACTTTTTTCTTCATCCGTCCTTCCATCGAGATCGTCCAGCTTTTGAATAAAGGCACTTAAGAAAGTATCAAAATCTGAAAATTCTCGTTCCAATAGAAACGTTCCAAGGCTCCTATTTATTCCTGGTTCTAAAATGGTCCTGCCATCTTTCGTTTTTATGGGCAGCAGGTATTCTTTCTCAAATACTTGTAGAGAACCCCAGAGGAGGTTTTTTTCGTTAATAAGCCGGACAACGTCTTCTTTTTCCTTTAGCCCGAGGAGAAGGGACTTAAGACTTTCAGATCGTTTACGTACTTGTTCAATGTCTCTATATGTAGAAGCAATGAAATCCCCAATTGCTTTACTATGAACAAATGGTTCTTCTGATCGTTCTGAAGTCGTGGAAAAATCTTTTTTATCTCCGGTAAAGGCACTGACGGTAACAACATCCTCTTCCGGATTTCCAAATAGCTCGAAGTAGGTAATTCCATTTTTCTTTAGAAGCGCCAGGTCTTTTCGTACCCGTAACAGCTCCAAGGAAAGGTCCTCTACTATTCTCCTAAAGTCATTTCTTTTTATGGTTTCTGTAAATTGTTCAATAAAGACTTTATGTTTTTCATGCTGCATGAGAGTTTGTATTGCCTTTAGAAAAGCAAGATAGTTTTCCTCTTCCTCGGTTTTCTCTGGGGTTTCTTCCGAGGTAATTAGGGGATACTTCGTTTTTGGAAGGTTTAGGAGGGAGTGGACCCGATTTAAGTCTCGGGAAAGGAGAACGGAATTCTGGCGAAGACTTTCAATGGTTTCTTTGTTTGTCCTCGTATTGAGAGTAATAGAATCTTTGATTACGGCCGTTTCCCGGGACAAGGCCGAGACCCTGAAGAAAATTAGACCGAAGAGAACGATCACAACGAGAAACACGAGGCTGCACAATAACATAATATATTTAATTGGATTCTGCATTGTTTAGTGCTTAAAACTCCTCTGTCCCGTAAAAACCATAGACGCTCCATAGTGGTTGCAGGTTTCAATGACATCCCAATCTCGCTGGGCTCCTCCTGGTTGGACAATGGCTGTCACTCCCTCTTTCAACCCTACTTTTACCCCATCGCTGAAAGGAAAGAATGCGTCCGATACCATAACGCTTCCCTTTAAACCGCCTTTGGAATTTTCTACTAGTCTATCGATTTCCTCTCGTTTCTGTGGATCCTTGATATCCGTGTAAGAGGTCTCCAAGGTTTCCCAGGCGAGCTTTTCCGCTGTTTTCCGGTAAGCCTTATCTTTTGCAATTTCCGCGACTCCTACCCTGTCCTGTTCTCCAGTTCCGATGCCAACTGTCGCTTTGTCCTTCACATAGATAACGGAATTGCTGGTTATACCACTCTCTACCAGCCATCCGAAGAGGAGGTCCTGTAATTCATCTTCACTGGGTTTTCTCTTTACTTTGTAGGTCTTTCCCTCATGTTCTGTCTCCGCTGGAAGAAAATCCGCGGTGGAGAGCGCCTTGGGGGAATAGGAGAGCTGGAGGACCAGTCCCCCATCCATAAGGGAGGTAAAATCGAGGACCCTTTTCCCCACATACTCTTTTAGGGCTTCGATCTTTTTTATCCGCATAACGCGAAGGTTTTTCCTCTTTCCTAGAATATCGAGCGTTCCATCCTCAAAATCAGGAGCCGCGACTACTTCGGTATATCCCCGACTAATCGCTTCGGCAGTTTCCCTGTCCATGGATCTGTTTACCGCTACAACACCACCGAAAGCGGCTATTCTGTCCGCCATCAGCGCCCGGGTATAGGCCTCTACCATGCTTGGCCCTTGGGCGGCACCACAGGGATTGTTATGCTTAATTATGATAGCAGTAGGGCTTTCTGTAAAATAGCGAAGAATATTGAGGGCGTTGTCTACATCGGTAATATTTGTTTTACCCGGGTGTTTTCCCGATTGCAGAAGTTCCACATCCGAAGCAAGATAATTTCCCGGAAGGACTGTTTCCACCTCCCCTATGGCGATGTTTCCATTCACTAAACGATAGAGAGAAGCCGGCTGACAGGGATTTTCGCCGTAGCGTAGGCCCTTATTTTCCCCGCCTACATTCCAATACACCTTCTCATACAAGAGGGATGTATCCTTTCCATCCAGAACAAAACGAATTTCTATTTTTTCTGGGAAAGCATCTTTGGTTATCTGTTTATACATATCCGAGAGTTTTTCTTTTTTCACCTGTTGTGCCTCCATCTCATGCTGTTAAAAGAGCAAAAGGGATAGTTTTTCTATTATAGTTTTTTAGTGAAGATTATATACACCCCTAATATCTTCCGGCGAAACCTCTTCTAAGTACCGTGAAATGTTTCTATCATATTCCGCGGTATGGCAAAAGGCCTTTTTCGCGAAGTGAAACCGAGTATGCAAGTCAGTTGCCCCGTTTTTCTCCTTCAGTTTTGTAAGAAGGTAATCATAATCCTCGGGATTGCATAGAGGCAGTACCCGAAGGTAGTTCTTTGCAGCTGCCCGAAGCATGCATGGACCGCCAATATCAATATTCCCTCTTGCGTCCTCTGGAGTTACATCTTTACGAGCTATTGTCTTTTCGAAGGGATAAAGATTTACTACCACAAGATCAATAGGAAACGCGCCGGTCCTCTTAAAATCCGCTTGATGATGTTCGTTGTATGTCTCACTAAGAAGGCCGAGGTATATTTTAAAATCCAGGGTCTTCACCAGGCCTCCCTGCATTTCCGGTTGTCCGGTATATTTTGAAACAGGAACGAGACGGGGTTTATCCATTGCATTCTGCTTTAACGTTTCTTCTATTCTCTTGTAAGTACCGCCGGTAGAGTAGATAACGAGGTGTGGAAGAAGCTTTGCCAGCTCCTGAATAAACGGCCCAAGTCCGTCCTTATCCGCAACGCTTATTAGGACCCTTTTTATTGTAACAAGATCGTCTGTTTCTTTAACTGTTCGGATATCCATAGGATTTTTCCCTCTTCATTGATTTGACCCCCAAATTATAGGACAATCTGTATATTGTTTCTACCGATGTTTCTATGTAGATCTGATCCTCTTTCATCTTGAGGCTCTTTCAAAATTGGTTAATTTTGAAAGTGGCTGTCTTGAAAAAAGAAAGGACGGGTGGTATATTTAGCCAGACAAGAAGCGAGGTAGCATGATAATACGTAATAATCCGGGGAAGATATCCCTTTACCTACTACTAATTCTACTGTTTCTTTTGGTAGTTCCAGCCACCCTGTATTCCCAGGAAGGGGGAGAGGAATCATCGCCCGAGGCTGAGGAGGAACCTCCTTCCTCCGAGAACGAGAACGAAGACGAGGAAGGGCAAGATGAAGAAGAACCGGAGGAAAACCTCGGTGTCTTTAGGCCATACAGCTTGGGAGATCAATTTTTTAGCTTAAAAGCGGGGCTTTTTATACCCCTCTTCTTCGGCACACCTAATTGGGGTGTTGAAGCTACGAATCTGACCTTAGGCGGTACTGGAAATATTGAATGGGGGGCCTTCTTAAATAGCAGCCTTTCCCTCGGAGCGGACCTATCCGGAATGTTCGCCTTCAGCCCATTGGAGAGAACCCTTATTATTATTCCTCTTACCGCGAAGCTTACCTGGTGGCTAAGGGCCGGCTCCTTCGATTTCCCTCTCCATATGGAGTTGGGTGTTAACTTTACCAAATTGGATGCGGATCTTTACTTCGGTATGATTGTAAAACCAGGGGTTTCCGCCTACTGGAATATGAACTCCGAATGGTCCTTCGGATTAAATGTGGTGTACTGGTGGGTACCTCAGTGGTATGCCCGGGCGGATATGCGGGAGTATACCAGATATGGTAATTTTATGAATGTTACCGTATCGGCCCTCTATCATTTTTAGCGAATGTATGAAAGGAAATTGTGTTCTATGATGTATAGATCGATACCAAAATCCATATTCTTTGCAGTCCTTACTCTCATCCTGCTGTTTCTAGTTTCAGGATGCTACGAGAGCGGCTTGGGTATTTTTTACAGTCTGGAAATTGAGCGAAAACTGGAAGACTACAGCTTGGAGAACAACCTCACTATCGGCGCCATGGCTAAAGCGGGGAGCAATTACTATGTTGCAGCCTCCACTGTGTACAGACGGGGAGATACTGAGACCAACTGGGAGGCCATCAGCCCTCCCGATGGCTTCAACCTCTCTACCTCCTTGGCTGAACTAAACGGCAGCATCTACGCCTGCTACTACAACGCCGCCGGTACAGAGTTTGCTCTCTTCAAGCTCTCCGGAGACACCTGGACGGAGGTTACAGACACCGATGTAGCCAATGCGGCGAAAGTCCAGAAAATCGATGACGGCAGTGGAAATGAGTATCTTATCGTTTCTAACAGGGTAAGTTCCACGGAGTACTCCTACTGGTATTCTTCGGATGGTTCCAATTTTTTGACAACAGGGTTAACAAATCAATCCAGTCCTGTTGTTGACGTTTCATATGATACGGCAAATAATATTCACTATATTGCGATAGAGGATGATGTATATTTTGACAATGATGGTCCTGCAGATCCACCACAGAGCTTCACCGCAACAACTGCGATCACCACGACAGGAGTAGGCGGGCTCTACTTTGTGCCCGCAGCATCCATAAATTTAGCCGCCGCTACCCTCTTCGCCTCTACCAAGGAGGGGAAGGTGTTTTATACTACCGATAACGGTGTTACCTGGACGGAGATGGACGGGACGTCATCCTATGACTTAACGGATATGGTGCTGGCTACCACCTCCGGGACTGAGGAGGTCCTCCTGGTTGGGACCCAGGGGAACGGGTATATGGAAGCAGTGGTGGAATCGGGAGATGGTGCCGGCGATCTAGAGTGGAAGATAATCGACAGGAACAGCTTGTCCACCGACCAGAACTATCTAAACACTGAACTTTCTAAGGCTCCGGTCTTGGGTTTTTACTACGATTCCGGCAAAGATTTTGTATTCGCCCTTACCGCGGGAAACGGGCTCTGGCGAAATTCTCAAGAAACCAGCTACAGGACCTGGAATATCGAATAGAGCAGGTCTACTTATTATTCTACGGTGTTCCCGTCGATAAACCCGCCGTATCTCTTTTTGTCCAGAAGGTTTAACTCCTCTATGGAAAATGCCTCTACCGTGCCGTCCGCAAGGGCGTTCCATCCTGAAAAGACCGAATCCTTAACACTGATATAATCGTTTTCATTATTCGGTACCTTGCCGAGCATTATAGCCGTTCCACCGGGATAATCCTTGCCGGATTGAATTGTCGAAGATTGAATTTCCAATCGTGATTGAGCATCCACTTCGAACCCAAGATGTACAGCTGTACCCCCTCCGGTAAGGAGTGTGGAACGGATGAATTCTATAGTGCTGTCGGTTAAGACAAATCCTTTCGACTCTACCGTAGAATTAGACGTTAAAGTACATCCTTCTAGTGAACCCCTGACTCCGTCAGCCATAAAGAGATACATAAAATCCCTTCCGCCTCTTCCGCTGAAATTGGTGGCTTTCAAGTCTATGAAACTGTTCTTTACCATTATGGGGATTACACCGCCATCACCATAGGATTCACATTGAGTATCCGCCATGGAAAGGGAAGTCCCGGTAATGTGAAGTGGAATAGAAATTTCGGATTTCCCCTTAGTGATAATGGAAGATTTTTGAATATCCACTCTTCCATTTTCTATTTCTAGGGCGGTAGAGCGATCTTTATTGTTATTAAGGATGAATTCTGATCTGTCCATGGATACGGTACAGTTCGAACCCTTAATAATTCTGGAGTTGTCTCCGTTCTCCAGTTGAACCTTTGAATTTATAAAGGCAGAATCGGCGCCTCCTTTTAGTGTGAAGAGCGAAAAAATCTCGCAAGTCTTTCCAACTATGATACTCGAATCCTCTATGTGAGTAATTCCGCCGTTGCAATGGAAAAGAGACGCGGTTGGAACTTCAGCGGCCTCTACAGTTATCGAGGTGAGGGAAAAGTTTCCAAGATGTTGTCGAATTATTGAACCGGGATTCTCTTTCTCCAAGGTAACAAGTCCTTTTTCGAAAGAAATGCTCCCCTTGCTCAATTCAAAGAGCGGTATGTCCCTACCTTGCAGCGTCGGTCCGTATATATGAAGCCCTTCGAGCTTTAATTCACCTTTCGGGCCGACTCTAAACAGGGGTCCTCTGAAATCAGGAGATAGGGTTATCGTAGGTATATCCTTAAGTGAGGTGCTTTTTCCCTCCATGGTCCCACGTATTTCGATTGGCGAATCAATGTAAATGGGTTCTTTAACCGAATACACTCCAGGCGCAAGAAGTATGGTTGTCCTTCCCGATTCTTTCGCCAGTTCTACACCTTCTTCTATGCTCATAATCGGAGTATCCACATCCCTTTTTCCCTTTAAAACAGTTTCGGGATACACATGAAGATGTTTTCTATCAATAATGCAGGTAACTTGAGTTTCTTCTGAACTCGTATTACCGGCTTCATCTACACTGTAGGCCGCCAGAGTATAGGAAACAACATCCCCAATGGGACATTCCAGTAGAAGTTTTTCCGGGTCTTCAAGAAAGGCAACTTCCCCATCTATATTTTTATGACTAAATTCTTTTGTGACTCTCAGATAGGCTTTACCCTCAGGCACTGATAGAGTAACAGGTATGGCTTCCATATAGGTCATTCCCGGAGTAACACCAATTATTTCCGGGGCAGTGGGCGGAGTCTTATCCAGAGTGAAGGAAATACGCCGCTCTTTGAAACCGGTCCTCGCTTTTTCAGATGGGAAAGCCTTTGCTGATATGTTGACTTTCCTCGTCTCTCCTTTTGGTACATCTATAAGCAGTGTTTTCGGTGCCTCAGGAGAAAAGAAAGTAACTTCTTTAACAGGGTCTTGATCGTAGCTTATTTCGTAGCGTACTGTGCCGGAGGAATTGAAGGTGATATTTTTCTCAGATTTGTAGGTTCCACCATTATTTACCCCGCTGATATCCAAGGTCGGACTGGGTACAGTTGTAATCGGATATTGAAACAGGGGTCCTTTATTCCCCGCACGATCTATCAGGTAATACTGAATAAATCCTGATTCGTTTAGACTTACTTCCACCGGTGCTGTATATGGTGTGAAGGTGTTTTCTCCCGGAACTTTATACAGTATTGTCTCAGCGTCTTGAGGGCTCTTCCAGGAGATTCTCCATCTGTTTTGGTCAAGGGAATGTACCATAATGGAAGCTTCTGATAAGGGTGGTTTTTTATCGATGGTAAATCGAGTGACACGTTTTCTCGGAGATGTGTTTCCAGCCTCATCGATTGCCGCGGAGATTATAGTGATCCTTGTTTCCTCGTCTTCTTCGCCCTTTACAAAAATAGGCCCCTCATAGAGTTCCTCTTTCGTATATTGCATTTGCGGCATACTACCATCTTTTGAGATTGCATAGTAAATGTCCCCTTTATCTTCCTCGACAAGGGTAATTTCCACATCGGTATTTGAGACCCCGGATGGAGGTGCCCCTACAGGAATTGGGGCTTCCGGCGGTTTGCGGTCTATAAGCAGGGTAAGAGGTTCTTCAAGGTACGTAAGGTTTCCCGCCTTGTCCCGCGATACTGCGTTTATAATAAAACGCTTCTCTTCTCCAATTTCCGCATCTACTAGAAACCTATTTTCCACCTTTCTGCCGGATTCTATAGGATCAGTTTTATCTGTAGTGGATATACTTACGAAGACTTCCGCGGTACTTTCTTTACAGGAAGCCATAAGCAGCCAACCCCTATTGGCAGTAGCGCCATTACCCAAATCGCCGTATATTCCCGTTAGTATGGGAGGCGGCGGCGGCTTATCATCCAAGATACATTCAAATTCAATGATTTTTCCTATATGACCGCTTTTGCGGAAATGCGGAAGGACTTTTACAGCGACCCGTGTCTCCTCTCCTTTATCTCCTTCGATATATAGTTCTTTTTCTGCCCTAAGAGATGCTATTGTCGGGTCCTCCGGTATTCTGCCATTCCTTCCCAGGGTGTAGTGAAAGATCAAATCAGAATAGGGAGACATAACGAGAATGTACTTTTCTTTTCCTCTGTACACAGCCCCATCTTCGATAGTGAAGGAAAGGTCCTCATGGGGATCACGGTCATCAATAAAGAATCTGTTTGGTCCCCTATATCCACTGTTATTTCCTAATTCATCCAGAGAGTAGGTAAAGATATAGTAATCGGTAAGCCGGCCTTTCTCGCCTTTCAAAGTGAATGGTCCAGTGTAAAGCTGGTCATCGATAAATTTGGTACTGCTGTAGGGCGTTTTTTTTACGAAGTAATACATATTACCGTCGCCGGAAAGTTCAAAGGATTTTGTGACCTCATCTGCAAGAGATTCCCCTGCTTCATTGCCGGTTGAAGCGGTTTCCACCATATGTATTTTCGGTGGGCTGTGTGGTGTTCTGTCAATAGTAAGGGTAATTGGTAAAGAGGAAGGTGAAATATTTCCCGCCTTATTTATCGCGGCAACCTTTAGGGTAAAACTCTTCTCCATTCCCCGAGGAAGAGAAAGATCCATTGTGGCAGGCATACTAGGTGATGTAATTTTTGGGTCCTCAGGTGGGTCCGAGGAGTATGAAAGAGCATACACCAAAGAGGTCTCCGGTTCGGATGTAACGGAAATTACCAGTGTACCTTTCTTATTATTTTTTACGATATTTACAAGAGGAGGCGCCGGTGCTTTCATATCGAAGAAAAAAATCTCCGTAGATTGCGCACTTTCTTTACCGGTAAATCGAAATGCTTTTGCCTTAACTGATAAAGACCCGTTAGCAACATTCTTTGGGAGATTTATTTCAAAAGGTCCATTATACTTTTTAGAATTAATATCAGGAGTAGTACCGTTTACCGTATAATAGATATCGCAATCATCAGGCCCGAGGATATAGATTTTGGTCTTCCCATTAAGGATCGTTTTTCCTTGTCCAACTATTTCCGGGACGGGTACCGGCTTATCATCTAAAAGGAAGCTGTATCTCCAAACCGGTCCCGTATCCTGGCTGATGTTTTTTATCATAATTGAGGTGTAGTAGAGGGCACCTCTGATTGGGTTTATCGAAAGAGGTGAAGAAAAATCATTATAGTGTTCCCCCTTGTCGAAGGAGATCTTATATGGGTCTTTTCTATTTGTCTCAGATTCTCTTACAGGTTGAAGAGTCAGAGGAGAAACGTACACTCCTGAACTTACCGTTAAAGGCGGTGCTCCTCCCCCGCTAAGAACGGTAAACTGTACTGTTTTTTCTATTAGTTCTCCCGTTCCCCTATTCCGACCCCATACATAGAGGGTCAGTACACCGGTGTAGTTAAGCATTATTGGTTCTGTATACTTTCCGGAATTAACGGTCTTTCCGTTTTTGTCCCTTAGCGCATATTGGATGTTCTCGCAGTTGTTATGGGTGATATAGAGCATCTGTGAATTATAGAAACTACCATTGATCGGGCTTTTTATTTCTATGGTCCCAGGTGAAGACGATGTTTTTTCTGTCACGATAAAATCCCACGAGACTAGGCCGCTTTTATTCCCGGCTTCATCTTGAGAGTATGCGGAAAGGCGGATCTTACCGTTGTTCATCTTCTTATGCAGTGGAATAGTCTCCCCCTGCCAAAGAGACATGCCCTTGTTAAATCTGTTCTCTAAGGTGTAAAAAATCTTTTCGTCCTTCCTGGATAAAAAGGTAAGATCAGTGGGAGTTTCATCGAACGCTATGAGCTGTTCCAACTCTTGGGCTAGAACCATTTTTGTAGTGCTTTCGTTGAGGCCCATTAGCTCGGGCGGCTCAGGGGCTAACCTATCGATGGTATAGGTAAAACTGGAAGTATGAAGAAGGGTATCTTCGTTTCTTGCCTCCACGGAAATAGAATATGTTCTTTCCTCCCCCGGCATGGCAGAAAGTTCTAAAGGAGTGGTGTATAGGACCTTGTTCGTGCTTTCACTTTCTTCGATCCTATAGTAGAGCACGGTCGAATCACGATAGGGATAAAAGGAAAGGGTAATGTCTTCTCTGTACGCTCCCGCTTTTTTTGAGGCAGCGATAATATCCGTTACATCCGCCGGAATAGTTCCAACAGAGAAGAAGACCTGTGTAACAATTAGGAAGAACAGGAGGTGTAATCGTTTCATGCTTTGCTTCGTTCCAGAATTGTGTTGAACGCCTCCGCTAATTCAGGATCTTTTGTATTGTAGTTTTTGTCAAGCTCTTTTTTCGAAAGGCCTACCAGTTCATGGCTCATATAGTGAATCCATAGGTCTTCTTCCTGGGAGTTAATAAGGTGCTTCCTACAATAATAATCCGGCTGTACAAAGAATTGTTCTTTAATGTAGGTAAATACTTTATAATCGTGGACAACAATTTTAATGTCCTTTCGAGGTATTCCCTGTTGAACGATAAGTTCTACGAGTCTGTTGATCGTTTTACCGCTATCGAAAATATCGTCCACTAAAAGCACCTTATCTCCGTGTCTAAGATGCTGCGGATCGTAGGTCCATCCGTCAATCATGACATCAGACTGTTCTCGGATATCAGTATATGAGCGGGCGACTACAGCCGCATAAAAAATGGGATGCGAATCTTTTCGCAGTATTTTAAAAAACTCGCTTATAACATTTCCAAGATACGCTCCGCCCCTTAAAGAAACATAAATAACATCCGGAATAAAATCATCCTTGTATATCCTATAGGCAAGCTTTATAGCATTGTCGCGAACAGTGTCATAGGGGAGGAAAAATTTTTTCATTATTTCGACCTTTTTACCTCTATCGTTATTCTCTCATCATCTCTTTCTACAAGAAGAACAAAACTGTTTTTATTTTTTTCATTTATGCCTGTATAAAAATCTTTAATAGTTTCCACGGGTTTATTATTTATTTTTGCTATTATGTCGCCCACCCGAACACCGGCTTCATTCATTTTTGAAGCTTTTTCCACCTCTCTTATAATTACTCCCTGTTTATCCTTAGGAAGGCCGAGGTTTTTATTCAACTCAGCTCCCAAAGGCAGTACAGTTATACCAGGCCAAAGGTTTCTGTTGAGCTCATTTATAGACTCGGCATCCACTCTGGTTCCAATAATAACATCTCTTTCAATTATTGTTCCAAAACGATTAAGGGTAAAACGGGCCATTTCCTTGGGGGGTAGGTCCCCTATCTGGAGAATCAGTTTGTCTACATCCTTTACTTCTTCTCCATTCACCGTAAGAATAATATCTCCCGGTTGAAGCCCGCTTTTATCCGCCGGAGAGCCGACAAAAACATGATAGATAAAGGCACCTTTTTGGATTTCAACCCCCATATTTTTTGCAATAGAAGGAAGTATATCGTAAATACTAACCCCAAGCCATCCGTATCTCACTTCCCCATACTGCATAAAGTCCTGTATAGCTTTTTTGGCATTATTAACTGGTATGGCAAACCCCAATCCGATACTACCTCCGGTGGGAGTGGTTATCCATGTATTTATTCCCACCAACTCACCGTATATATTTACCAGGGCACCACCTGAATTCCCCTGATTGATGGCAGCGTCGGTTTGGATAAAGTCGCTTATATTATCAAAAGGTCCTCTTCGCCCAATTGCGCTTACAATTCCCGCTGTGACGGTGCTTTCGAAGCCATAAGGGTTTCCCACAGCCAGGACCCAATCGCCTACCATTAACGTATCGGAATCACCCATATTGGCGATAGGAATACTGTTGTCTTTATTTTCGAATTGTATCAAGGCCAGGTCCTTTCGCTCATCTCTCCCTACAAGGGACCCGATGAATGACCTTCCATCAAAGAGGGTGATATTGATCTCATCAGCTTCTCCTACAACATGGTCATTTGTAAGGACATAGTAATTCCCATTATTTTTTTGAACAATGACACCGGAACCCAACCCCTGGTCCCGAAATTCCTTTTCCTCTCCTTCCTCTTCCGGTCCAAAATTCCAGGGAAGAAAAGGAATGGAGCCACCCTCAGGGGTTTTTTGTTTTTTTACCTCTACAACAGTTACTTCAACAACAACCGGGAGGACTTCACTGGCGACGGAGCGAAAAGATCTCTGGAGACTTTCAATATTCTCCGTTTTTTCTCCTGCTTTCCCAGCTGCTGAGGCACAGGAAACTAACAAAATGCTCAATGCAAAAAGGAGAAAAAATACCGATCTTGTGCCTTTCGCCTTATTTCCTATGTTTTTTCCCGGCAATCTTCTAAAAGTTTTGTTAAAGTACATACTCCTCTCCCGTGAACCACATGCTTTGGTGGTTATTGTTTATTCCGGTATGGTCAGGATCTCAGTTCTATCTTTATGTATGGCTACTGTATGCTCGAAATGAGCGGAGAGACTGCCGTCTGCCGTTATTACCGTCCAACCGTCATCCATGTGGTCTATCTCCGACCCTCCTATATTAATCATCGGTTCGATTGCAAACACCATACCCGGTTTTAGTCTCGGGTTCGGACCATTCCCTGGATAATTAGAAACTTGGGGTTCCTCGTGGACTTCAAAACCCACACCATGACCGCAGTACTCCCTGACAATTCCGTAGTTATGATTACTCGCGTGGGTATACACTGCCCGGGAGATATCTTTTATTCTGTTCCCAAACTGTGCAGCTTCTATTGCTTTTTCAAGGCATTCTTTAGTCACTTTCATAAGAGTGGAGGCTTCCCGACTGATTTTTCCTACACAAAGGGTTACAGCGCTGTCACTTACAAAACCACGATACACCACCCCAAGATCTATTCCGATAATATCCCCTTCCTTTAGCTTTCTCTTTCCTGGTATTCCGTGAATAATTTCATTGTTTACGGATGTGCAGAGAGCGCCTGGAAAGCCATGATATCCTAAGAACGCCGGCACTGCATTTCTTTTTTTTAAGTAATCCCGGGTAAAGGCATCCAATTCTTCGGTGTGTACTCCGGGAGTCACCATCTTTTTTAGTTCCTCCAGGGTATCGTAGAGGATCCTGCCCGATTCTTTTATACCTTTTATCTCTTCTTCGTTTTTAAGCTTAATCATTCAGATGTACCGTTCCTTGATTCTTGTATTCGTTTCTTTATTATGAGGGCGTTTAATTGCTCTGGATCAATATCCAAGGCCTGCTCTACATGTCGCAGGGCCTTTTCCGTATTCCCCATTTGGAAATGCACTTCGGAAAGCGCCACATGCATTGTTGCAATATCATCCGCTCTTTTCCCCTGTGCGTGCTTGGAAAGAAGGGAAGCCTCACACTTTTGGAAATAATAAACCGCCTTGTCTAGATCTCCCTTTGCCTTTGCAATAAGTCCCATATTAAAAAAGGTCTCGTATCGTGCTCTCCTTTCATTTGCTTTCTCGAATTCTTTAAGACTCTTAGGGTAGAAACCTCCCGTACCGAGGTATACTCCGCGCATAAAATGGGTCCATTCCATTTCTCCGTTTTTTGAGGTAAACCTCGAAAGGAGAAGTTCCAGCTCATTACTACTTCCAAAACCTAGTAAGCGCCATGAAAAAAATTGGGCAATATTGGCGTTGTAAGCATGTTCATTCAATAGTTCCCATAAAAGTGAGTGCAGTCTCTGAGGGTTATTCTCCGCGTCCACCAAGTTCCACTTCAAGGCATCTAATGTAGGCGACTGAATATCCAAGGAAACTTGAAGCAGAAAATCCTTTGCCTTTTCAGAATTCCCTTCTTCCATGTAGTATTCCATGAGGGAAAGAATGAGTAGCTCTGAAGACGGAAACTGTTTTATACCCCTTAGCAGAATCTCCTCTCCCTCTTGAGGTCTGTCGTTTTCCTGTAAATACCAAGCAATATTGATGTAGGGGATTTCAGAGGCATCGGGGTTATCTTCCATAAGAGAGGCAAAGATAGCAACTGCCTTTTTCGTACTTCCCTGTCGTAACTGGAGGTCCGCCTTTCTAAGACGAAGGCTGACCTCTTTTGGAGTATTTCTTTCCATAAGGTCGAGGGCCTTCTCCGCCTCTTTATATTCATCTATCTGTATCGCAAGAAGATAGTGTAGAAGAGGATAGCGCTCTTTGCCGAGGTGCTCCTGGAAAAGAGAAAAAGCCCTCTTGAAGTCGCCTTCCTTCGTCCAGAGGAGGACGGCGTCCAGCCAAAACTCCTCACTGTCAAAAGTGCGGGCAATAGTTTCAAACTCAGATGGATTTTCTTTTTTTTCGGCCGCGATAAGCAGGCTTATATCTCCATTTTCTATTTCTTCAGGGATGGACCCGCTGGTAAAATCTCTAAAATATATTTCTCCGGTAATACTCTGATATTCTTCAGGGAGCGATTCCGCGGCCTCTATTGCCTTTTCGAATCGACCGCTTCTGGATGCTGACAAGGCGTACAGGGCTTTTATAAGATCATTCCCCGGCAACGTTTCCCTTGCCTTTTCGGTAACCCCATAGAAAAACTCGTAGTCTCCCTCTATTCCGGAAATGGTTTTGCTTTTTCCGAGGACAGCAAGTAAATCCTTCTCACTCTTCGCAAGGGCAAGGGCCCGCTTAATTACCCGTTTTGCTTCACCGATTCTATCATGTTTTATGTGAGCATCTGTTTCTATTAGGTGTTCCTTAAGCTCTTTACTCTTGCCGATGAAGGGAAGGGTAATAACATTAGTTACAACAAGGAAGGAAACAATGCCGGCAGTTACAAGAATAGCTGAAGCAATAAGGATAACAAGGCGCTTATTCATGCTCTAGATCCTCCTCTATGACATCCTCCCTTACGGCTAAGCGCTTTACGATTCCATCGAGAACGCCGTTTACAAATCGATATGAATCGTCGGTCCCAAATTCCTTTGCGATATCAATGGCTTCATCGATAGTTACCGTTTTGGGAATATCATTTTGAAAGAGGATGGCGTACACGCTTACCCGAAGAATCGCCAGATCTACCCTATTTAACCTTGAAAAGTCCCATCTTTTTAGTTGTTTTTTTATGTAGTCGTCTATTCCTTCGAGATGTTCTATTACACCTTGTACTAACAGACGGGCGAAAGCAAGTGTTGTTTCATCCAGACCCTTCCTTTTCTCCGAATCTATCCAATGAAAAGATAGTACTTCCTCTTCGCTGTTTGGGTTCATATCCAACCCGTAGATACTTTGAAAGGCAATAACCCTTGCTTTCCTTCGAGAACCCATACCTCTTTGTCAAGGAGCAACAATTTCGGTCCAGCTTATGAAAAGTTGTCCCTATGAATCGTTATCTCCGCCTCCTTTTTTAGCTCCGCAATAAGTTCCTGTAAGGCCTCTTCTAACAGTTTGTTCTGTTCTGCAGCAAGCATTTGCTGTTGGATGTACTGTCGTACAGTCACATTCACCCCTGGTTTAACCGGATCATCCAAGTCTAAAAATTCCTGCTCTAACCTCTTGTTTACCTTTACCAGATGATATCCCATATTCGAGGTGATAACCCGGCTCACCTCGCCAAGGCGAAGATCGAAGATTTTATCAACGAAATTTTCCCCAAAGTACTGTTGAATACTTCTATCGTCATAGCCTACGTACCCCTCTTCGCTGATGTATCGTTCGTTGTTCTTATCGCTGAATTCTGCCATGACTTCCTCGAAGGTCCTTATTCCGTTTTGGATTTTCCGGTACCACTCTTCCATTTCATCGCGATAGGACGACTTTTGAGATGAGCTCAAATTTACTGTATTAATATAGACCTGATTTATTTTTACGGTTTCCGGCATAACAAATCGGGTCCGATTCTGACGATAGTATTTCTCTATTTCGTTCGGGGAGGGAGTGGAAAGAGACTGGAATTTATCACTTTTTTTGGCTTTTACAAGATTCATTATAAGCAGTTGTTTTCTTCCTTCTTCAATTGCCTGTTCCCAAGAAAGCCCGGGATTGCTCTGGAGCACCATCTGTTTTAATTCGTTTTCACCAAGGTTCACCCCCTGGGGGCCTGCCTCAGCACGCATTACATTAATAACATCACTCCTGCTTACGGTTATTCCCTCTCTTGCCGCAGCCTGAATCAAGAGGACCTCTCCTATCATATTTTCCAATATCTGTTCCTTACTTGGCTGCTGTGCGGGCATTCCCCGTTGTTGAAGCATACTGATCTGCTGCTTTACCCGAGAAATTCGTTCGTCCAGCTCCCCCACAGTAATTATATTAGGTTTTGTAAGGTTAACCGTTGCCGCCGGTTTAAATCTGGACATTGCGGTTTGTGCTGACAAACCCTGGGTAATTGAAAAGAAGACTAAAAAGATAAGAACAAGAAAATATAGGATTCGTTTCTTCGTTACTATTTTTCTATGCATATTCATGTATATCCTCGTTTATATCCAAAACGCTATCCCGCTACAGGAACGTTTACCCGTTCCATTAACCGGGAGATGCCCCGCTGTTTTGGGTTGTTTTTAAGGCACCTTTCTAAATAATATCTCGCTTTCTTTATTTCACCAGATTCAGCGTAAATTTCAGCAATTTTTTTATAGAGCTGGGCGTTATACTTTTTTGATATTCCGATTCTCGCTGTTTCCTCTAAATAGCGGATTATTCTCTGCTTATCAATTTTTCCGGGTAATTTTACACAGAGGAGCATTTTCATCCGCTCGTAGATTTCCTCCATGAAGTGTTTAAAATAGGGTTTTTCCCACTCCTGTCTTACCACCATGCGTAGTAATCGAAAGGACCGTTCAAATTCATTCCTCTTTTCGTACTCCTCAGCAAGAAGAAAGAGGCAGTCCATATAATCCTCTCTATCCATAAAACCTTCTAAAAACTTTTCCTGTTTTTGGAATACCGATTCGTATACATCCAAAGCTTCTTGCTCGTATTTATTAAGAAGATCGTAGAAAAGCAGTTTTGATTGACTTGTTAGGTCGAAATTACGCTCCTTTAGAAAATTCCGATAGTTAAAGGTATCCAGAGCCGACAGCTTTCGTAATTTTCTGTCATACTCCTGTCTTTTACCAGGGTTACTGAGCACCTGATAGGCTGTTAAGAGTAACCGCATTCCTGAATCAGTTTTATCCGAATTCGTATCAGGATGCAATGTCTTTGCCTTTTTACGAAAAGACTGTTTTATTTTGTGAGAGGGTGCAAAATTTTCTAAGCCAAGAATTTCGTAATAATTAACCAAAACATTCGACTCATGGTGAAATATGCAGTCTTTTTCCTATCTCTCCCGCTTCGGGCTCAGAGGAGATTATTTCAGAAAATTTTAGGTACATTCCCTCCTGTTCCATAACCTTCATGAGCACCCTTAACGTTTTTCCTGCTCTCAACCCGCCTTTAAGAAGAAAAGCCGTGCTTCGCTTTCCAGAAACCATACCGGAGTTGGCAAGAAATGTTGATATTTTATCCGGAATCTTCCCCCCAAACGCTGTGGTGGCTGTCGTTCCCACAACGATGTACTGAAAAATCGTCATTTTCGTGTTTACATCGTGGTCACCATCGATTACCTCTACCTGATGTCCCTGACTTTCAATTCCTTTAGCAAGGGCTTTTGCTATGTGGATCATCTTATCGCGGTTCTTCGGAGCAAAAAATACAATGGCAACTCGCATAGAGACCTATTCACCTTCCTCGTTTGTCTGAGCATCTTCCGAATCCTCTTCCGGAGCCCACCATTTTTCTGTTTGCTCGGTATCCGTGTCTCTTCTTGCAGCTCCTAAGACATCTCCTGATTCAGGGGTCTTATTTAACCATGCCAGAGCAAAAGAGCATACCAAGAAAATCGCGCCAAGAATGGATGTGAATTTCGTGAGTATGTTCCCAGACCGCGGACCGAAGGATGTAGAAGCTCCTCCTCCGAAAATCCCTCCTAACCCTTCTCCCTGTTCATCTTGTATCAATACCATTACTACAAGCAGGATAGAAGCGATGATAAAAATAACAAGTAAAATAATGCCTACAATTTCCATTTTGATATGCCTCTTTTAATTCTATCCGAAAATTCTTCTCTTAGTCTATTTATTGTACAGAGCAATAGGAACAAAGGTCTCCGCTTTAAGGGAAGCGCCGCCTACTAAGGCCCCATCTATGTTCTCCATTGCCATTAGTTCCTTTACATTACTCGGTTTTACTGAACCGCCGTACTGAATAATACACGATTCTGCAGCTTCACTTCCATACAAATCGTTAATCTGATGACGTACAACTTTATGAATAGCGTCGGCATCCTCAGGGGTTGCGGTTTTACCTGTGCCGATTGCCCAAACGGGTTCATAGGCAACGGTAATTCTTTTACTATCTTCGGCACGTATATCCTTAAGACCCTTTTTTATTTGATCAATAACGATTTTCTCGGCATCTCCTCTTTCCCGTTCTTCCAGAGTTTCTCCAATGCAAAATATCACATGTAAACCGTGTTTTAGAGCAAGAGCAATCTTTTTATTAATCAGATCATCCGTTTCGCCGTAGACATGTCTACGCTCAGAGTGGCCGAGAATTACTTCCGAGACTCCCAGGTCTTTAAGCATAAGCACCGAAACTTCCCCCGTATGTGCACCCTCTTCCTCGGAGGCCATGTTCTGGGCACCCAAAAGGATATTAGAGTCTTTTAAAGCCTCCGCAACGTCGGGAAGAGCAGTAAAAGGGGGTGCTATCATAAGCTTAGAGTCTGCCTGGACTAATTCTCCCGCTAAAGCTCCGGCGAGAGACTTTGCTTCATCGGCTGTTTTATGCATCTTCCAATTTCCCGCAATATATTTTTTTCTTGCCATACATACCTTCTTTTACAATTTTTGCTTTTAGCTGTTACGCTTCTCTATTTATACTCAAAAGTTCACTTCGGCTATTTTCTTAAGGCGGCAATACCAGGAAGCACTTTACCTTCCAGATACTCTAAAGAAGCTCCACCACCGGTAGATACATGATCGATTTTATCCGCCAAACCGAATTTATTCACCGCCGCCACACTATCTCCACCGCCTACAACGGTGGTGCCTCCACATTCCGCCACATATCGTGCTACTTCTAAAGTGCCCTTTGCGAACGAATCAAATTCGAATACACCCATAGGTCCATTCCAGACAAGGGACTTGGCGTTTACAATAACTTCCCGAAACGCATCCAGGGTCTTCGGGCCGATATCCATGGCGATCTTCCCGTCCGGCACATCCGGAGAGCCGATTTCTTCAGGTTTTGCTTCTTCGGAAAACTCTTCTGCTACCATATGGTCTTTAGGCAGAAGGATTTCCACCCCCGCGTCCTTGGCCTTTTCTAAAAGACCCTTAGCGGTGTCCAGGTACTCCTCCTCCACAAGAGACTTCCCTACACTCCTCCCCTGGACCTTTAAAAAGGTATAGGCCATACCCCCACCGATTACAAGCGAGGTGCATTTAGGAAGAAGTGTCTCCAATACACCAATCTTAGAAGAAACCTTTGCACCGCCTATGACGGCGACAAAGGGTTTCTTCGGATTTTCCAGTATAGAGTCGAAAAAGGAGACCTCTTTTTCAATAAGAAAGCCTGCACAGGAGGGGAGATGTTTTGTTACTCCCTCTGTTGAGGCATGGGCCCGATGGGCAGTGCCGAAAGCATCGTTAACGTAGATATCTCCGTTCTCGGCCAAGGCCTTTGCAAAATCCGGATCGTTTTTGGTTTCTCCTGGGTGAAATCGGACATTCTCCAGCATGAGCAACTCTCCGGGACCGAGGTCCTTTACGAGTTTCTCCACGTTCGGTCCAATACAATCCTCCGCCATGATTACCTTTTTACCAAGGAGTTCCCCAAGATGTTTCGCCACGGGTCCGAGGCTGAACTCAGGCTTCTTTTCACCCTTTGGTCTTCCCAGGTGGCTCATCATGACAAGGGCGGTCCCTTCCTGCTCGAGAATATACGAGATACTGGGAAGGGCCGCTTTTATACGGGTGTCATCGGTAATAGTTCCATCTTTAAGTGGAACATTGAAATCGAATCTTGCCAGGACCTTTTTATTACTCAGATCTAGGTCTTTCAGCGTTTGTACAGACATTTGCGGGCCCTTAAACGAGTTTTTGGGCTAGATCAACAACCCTGCAAGAGTAACCCCACTCATTATCGTACCAGGAAAATACCTTTACGGTCTTTCCCATTACCATAGTGCTGAGAGCGTCGAAAATTGAAGAATGGGTATTGTGGATGATGTCCACAGATACAATCGGGTCTTCTGTATAGGCGAGGATTCCTTTCATTGGGCCTTCGGCGGCCTCTTTCATGGCTTTATTTACGTCCTCGATGCTTACTTCCTTTTTCAGATTTGCAACAAGGTCAACCAGAGACCCGGTAGGGGTAGGCACTCTAATGGCGCCTCCGTCAAGCTTTCCATTCATCTCCGGGAGGACCTTTCCTACCGCCTTAGCAGCTCCTGTGGTGGTTGGAATCATGGAAACAGCGCATGCCCTTGCCCTTCGAAGATCTGAATGAGGACCGTCAAGAATGATCTGATCGTTCGTATAAGAGTGAATTGTGGTCATATACCCGGATTCCATGCCAAAAGAATCGTGTAACACTTTCACAACGGGTGCAAGACAGTTGGTCGTACAGGAAGCATTGGAAACAAAGGTATCTGAATCCTTCAAGGAATTATCGTTTACGCCGAGGACAATCATATTATCTATCTGGTCTTTAGCTGGGACCGTTAAAATTACCTTCTTTGCAGGAAACTTTCCATTCTTTATATGATCGCCATAGCCGCCCTTAGGGCCCTCTTTTGTTCTAAACACCCCGGTAGACTCAATTACTACGTCGGGAGAATCGCCCCAGGGGATATTTACAGGATTTGTCTCGGAAACAACTCGAAATTTCTTCCCATCTACAATGAGATATTCATTATCATGTTGTATATCGTGGGAAAACTGTCCCTGAGTAGAATCGTATTTAAGCAGATGTGCCAAGGTTTTTGTATCCGTGAGATCGTTTATTGCGAGAATTTCAATATCCTTTCTTTCAAAAGCAATTTTAAAAACATTCCGTCCAATTCTTCCAAAACCGTTAATTGCTAGTTTCATTTGTTCCTCCAGTGTATGCTATTGTTCATTATTAGATTTTTATAAACCACTGCCAGTAATATAGGGAAAATGAGGCATTATGTCAATTCTGCTGATCGCTTAAGGATATTAAGGGATCTCCAGAATGTCCCTGTAAAGACTTACCGGAGCTGGTCCTTCGTTGGGTCCATCAGTATCCTCAGAATCGGATTCGCCATTCTGTTCTCCTTCCGCCCTCTGTTCCTCCATGGGGAAAACCTCATCTCCCACATCTATGAGATCGTAAAAGAGTGTTTTGTCCACTACCCCCACAGAAACAAGGTCATCCACCCTGGTTACGGTAAAAGTCCCCAGGATATTCTCCTCGTCCACTACAACATCCATGGACGTGGCATCCAGTACAGTGGAATTTCGCTGGACAATATTGAAGATATCTTCTTCCTCCACACCATCGTAGCGGCCGAGATTGATAAGACCGGAGGAAAAATCTCTTTTTAGTATCTCTCCTCGAAGAGGAAGCGAATGAGAAATTTCCTCTGTTATGTAGGAGATAGCATCTTTTACCCTGTTGTTACCGCTCTTGAATGTGGAAAGTTCCATTACCGTTGATCCCGTTCTTGCGAGATGTATCGTCGCTGTTAGGTTGATGTACCGTTCAGGTTCGTTGGCAGAAAAGAGGACAAAATACTGGGACCCATCCTCCCTCGCCTTTTCAAACGCGCGGGAAAAACTTTCGGTTTTTTCCGGGGGGCCTGAGAATTCGATCCCTTCCTTGTGTTCCAGGGCGGATTGAAGGGCCTTTGCAAGGACCATGGAGGTTTGGGGATGGGTGAAGGTATTATCCATTGATCGAAGAGCAAAGATGCTGAAGGTATAGTTCCGCCGTTCCATTCCCAATTGCATTTGGTCTACATCCCATGAACGGGCTACACTGTCCTCGAGAATACTGTTGTAGTTTTCGATACTGTCTTTAATGTCCTGGCTTACATCTCCTTCTCTTGCCAATAATTGCAACTCTGCTAAATATTTTGCGCGGTAACCCAACTTTCGGTACATATCAGCCAAAAGAAGTCTCCCCTCTTTAAAAGCAGGGGCAATCTTTAGTCCTCTTCTGTACTCTGCCACAGCTTTTGAGAAAAAGTAGTTCCGCTCATATCCCCTCCCCCTTTGAAAATGGAATTCCGCGATACCTTCTCTCCTTTGATCCTCCACGGGGAGTTTTTCAATTATCAGGTCTTCCAAAGCGTAACGAGTTATTTCATCTTCTGAGCGGATATGCAGTGCCCTCATATACGCTGTTATTGCTTCGTTCCAGTTCCCGCGTTTCTCCCTGGCAAGTCCCAGGGTATACCAGAGTAGATGGTTCTCGGGATTTCTTGACAGTACATGCTCCAACTCCATCTGGGCTTTTTCATACTCTCCAGATTCTATGTAGGTGTAAGCCAAAAGCAGAGTGGCTTCAGGATAGTCCTTCCTGCGAATAAGGGCGTTCTTTGCGTAAGTCTCGGCTTTTTTGTAGTTATTTCGGTTGAAGTAGTACTTAGCAGCTAAATAGTGAACCTGGGGTACTTCCCCATGGAGCTGTAATGCCCTTTCAATATGTTCCTGGGCCTTCTTTTCTTCCCCTAAATAGTCGTAAACGAGGGCAAGGGATAGGATGGCCCTGCGGTTCTTTGGATCAAGACTGAGGACTTGGGCGTATCTGGAAGCGGCAAAATTGGGTCTTCCTCCGGCTATTTCGAGTTCGGCAGCACCCATTATTGCCCCAGGATTGTTCGGTTCACTATCCAGGACCTGCCGGAAGGTTTCCTCCGCTTCCTTAAAACGACCCAATCCAATAAGAACCCGACCCTTTAGATTAAGAACCTCGGGGTCCCCTTTTCTCATTTTTTCCGCTTTCTCAATGTATATAAGGGCCTCCTCGTATTCTCCCAGAGCGAAATAGCACTCTCCAAGACCCAATAGGGGCTTGATATAAGCAGGGTTTTTTTCGAGGGAGGCTTTATAAAGTTCTATAGCATCGAAATATCGTTCTTCAGCTTGGGCTGTACTTCCTTGGTTGTAATCAAAAATTGGATTGGTGTGTGCGGCATCTAGAACAAATGCGAACAAAAAAAATGCCATAAGAAATGTATATGGAAGAGTCCGTATCCGGGCCTTAAATCTTCTCACCAGTTTTTTCGCTCCGTTTAACGATTTTTACCGTTTTTATCTTATGTCCATCCATTACTTGGATAATAAAATCTAAGCCTTGAAAGCAAACTTTTTCAAATTTAACCGGGATCTTGCCAAAAAGATCAAAAACAAAACCACCTAATGTGTCGAAAGAATCATCCGGGAGATCTAATTCAAGCTTTTCATTCAGATCTTCAATATCGATCCTGGCATCACAGAGATACACTCCGTCCCCAATTTCCAGAACGTCTTCTTCTTCATTGTCAAACTCGTCTTGAATATCACCTACAATCTCCTCGATTATATCCTCTAAGCACACAATTCCGGAAACACCTCCGTATTCATCTACGGCAACGGCAATATGGACTTTTTTCAGGCGGAACTCTCTTAATAGAGAATCTAGCCGCTTACTTTCAGGAACGAAGTAGGGTTTTCGTATGGTTTCCTCAATATTGATTTCTTTGTTTTGAAACAGATAGAAAAGAAGGTCCTTTACATAGAGCATACCGACGACATTATCGATAGTGTCGCGAAACACGGGAAATCGGGAGTGTCCCGATTCAACCAAAATCGACATCATTTCATCTATCGGCATATCAAGAGAAATAAATTTGACATCAATTCTGGGGACCATCACCTCTTTAACGCTGGTATCGGATAACTGAACGATACCCCTAATCATGTCTTTTTCCTCGAGGTTCAAACTTTCCAGGTGGTGGTCCTCCTCCTGTTTTTTATTCCTTCTTAAAAGTCTTTCCAGAATAGTTATCTTTTTCAACGTATAGCTACCTCACTGAGAGCGTCTAAAAGATATTCTTGAAAGGAGATCATGGCTTCATACTCCTCAGAGTTTGAATGGGTCATTCCATGCACATGGAGTATCCCATGAACAAGGAGACGTTTTGCCTCAAGTTCCGGCAAAGTACCGTACTGATCGGCGTTTTCTTTACACATTTCTTCAGATATGACAATATCACCTAAAGGGAATACACCCCGCAGTGTATCATTTTCTTCATGCTCTACTATAGGCGCACCTTCACCTTCCCGCTGAGAAAAGGAGAGAACATCCGTTGCCTCATCCGACCCTCGAAATCTCTTATTTAAATTTCTTATATACGAATTATCGCAAATAATGATAGAAATTTCCACATTATCATAGTTAAGAATGCTAAATATTTTTTCTACGCAGTCTTTTACCTTATTAAGATCACATAAAATAGGGATAGGTTCTTCATTGTTACTCTCCCTTCTCACCTCTACAATGTTCATTTGAGAGCTTCTCCCTTTTCAGCATTTGGATATTCAATTCGAGAATGGAAATGACCGGTAATGATTTGGACGAAGGTGCTGCTGATAATTTTTAATTCTCGAAAGGTAATCTCACTGTTATTCATCTGACCGGAGATAAATTTTTCAGTAAGAACATTCCAAATAAACTTCTCTAGTTTAGCAAGGGTAGGTTTTTTCAGTGTTCTTGTTGCCGCTTCTACGGAATCTGCCAACATTACCACCGCAGCTTCTTTGGATGTGGGAGGGGTCCCGTTGTAGGAATAATCTTCCGGATTTAGCTCTTTGCTTTTCTCTTTTTTCAAGGCTTCACTGTAAAAATAGCTGATCAGTCCGCTTCCGTGATGTTCGGCAATGATATTCACAATTTTCTTGGGGAGTTTCAGTTTTTTTGCTTTCTCTATCCCCATTTTTACATGTGCCTTTATCACCGCGACGGAGAGGTTAGGAGTTAGATCATCGTGTTTATTCTGGGCTTGCTGATTTTCTATGAAGTACTCAGGCTGATCTATTTTTCCTATATCGTGGTAGTATGCTCCGACCCGGGCGAGAAGGGCGTTGGCATTGATGTTTCTGCAGGCCGTTTCCGCCATGTTTGCAACACTAAGGGAATGTCCGTAGGTCCCGGGTGCCTGGATTAGCATTTTTTTAAGAAGTGGGGCATTTGTATCTGAGAGTTCCATCAAACGGAAAATTGTCGGTTCGTTCAGAACATGTTCTAATATGGGGAGAAAACTCAAATTAAGGATCCCACAGATAAATCCGTTTAAGGCGGCCCACAACATGGCAGTGCCGAAAAACATCAATTCCCAGCCCTCTAAAACGCCAACAACAAGGATAATACTTGCATTGGAAAGTGCTAAAAGAAAAGTCGCTCGGACAAGATCGATCCTCTTTTCAGCACCTAGAATGACCAAAGTCCCTGCTATACCGCTTAAGAACACGAAAAGAAAGGAGTAAGAATCAAAATCCGATAGGAGAAGAACGAGAAAAGAGAGAAGTAAAACAAAGACAATTGATTTTCTTCTACTCATAATTATGGACAGCACCATAGAGATAAGGGCTGTAGGAAGGACCACTCCTAATGGGAGTTTTGCTGGATACACAGGCGCCTGATAGAAAAAAACAGCAACCATTAAAAAAAAGAAATAGGAACCGATAAGCAAAAATATGCCCTTCATTTCCAGAGCTGTGTCCATTACCGGTGGATGAAGGAGGATACCGGCAAGTACAAAAAGAATAAATAAAAAGAAGAAGGAGCCAAGAATGGTTATGGTATTCACCGTTGTTGTGTACTGGCCGAAAGCGGTAATCTTTTCCATGTCGCTCTCAGTTACTAAAAACCCTTTTTTAACAATCCGTTCACCTTCGTAAAGCTCTCTGTAAACAGGTTCTACTTCTTGTGCAATGGTGTTTTTCTTTTTTTCCGTTTCTTCCTCATTATAAAATGCATTTGTGGAAATAAAATTGTTTGTCACAACTGCCAGAGCATTTGCATCTTCCTCTGAGTATCCTTGGGTCAAGAGTGACTTGAACACATGTTCAAAAACATTTTCGACTGTTATAATTTCAGAAATAGGAATTTCTTCTCTGACTACTTCGTTATCTCTTTCTCTTTTCAGCTCAATCTTCCCCGCCTCAGCATAATCACCATACACTGCGGGATCGGGTACACCCTTTCTCATTATGTCTTTTACAAGGCTGTGTCCCTCTGATAGCAGAGAAGGAACATTTTCAAAGTTAATAAGCAATTCCAATTCTTCTCGTTCAAAGAGACCGGGAGAGATAGTTTGAATTTTTAAGTACAGCGTCTCTAACGACATTTCCTCGGTATAAAGATCGTACATAGTGTTAGAAAATTCTTCGAACAGAATGAAGGCCCTTCGAATTATTTCCTCTTCAACCTCAAAAACCGGGGGAACAAGTTTTTTACGAGCTTCGATTTTCTGTTTTGTTGCTTCTTGGTCCTTGTAGGTAATGTCCCTGTCTATAACGAAGTCGCGTTCCGCTCTTTCCCCAACACTAAAATCTGATACATCCGGGTGGCGAAAGAGGGAGCCAAGCTGTATAAAGACAATAATAATTCCTAAAGAAAGAAGGAAAGTGAGGAGAATAGTGGTGTACACAATTCTTTTCTCCCCGCTCATGGCCCGGAAAATAGTAAAAAGAGGCTTTTGGGAGGAAGAATTATTGTTCTTCTTTTTCATAAGCATGAATAATTTTCTTAATCAATGGATTTCTTACCACATCTGTTCCTTCTAGATAGGTGAAATGTATGTCGTTTATGGAATGAAGAATGTGCATAGCATGAAGAAGTCCGGAGTGGTCCTTCCGGGGAAGATCTATTTGTGTCGCGTCACCGGTAACAATGATTTGAGAGTCTTCTCCCATTCGAGTAAGAAACATCTTCATCTGTTCTCTAGTCGAATTCTGGGCCTCGTCAAGAATAATACAACACTCCTTTAGGCTGCGGCCCCTCATATAGGCCAGAGGGGCTATTTCTATTATCCGGCTTTCCTCTAATCGCCGTATTACCTCCGGTGATATAAGGGCGTCCATAGCATCGTAGAGTGGGCGCAAATAAGGACTGATCTTCTGGGCTAGATCGCCAGGCAGGAATCCAAGGCTCTCCCCCGCTTCCACTACAGGTCGAGTAAGAATGAGCTTTTTTTTCTCTCTGGTCAATATTTGATTGAGAGCGTAAGCCACTGCAAGGAAGGTTTTTCCTGTTCCAGCCGGGCCAATACCAAAAACAATATCCTTAGTATTCATCCCCTGAATGTATGTGGCCTGGTTGTAGCTCCTAGGATACACCTTAGTGTTGCTTCCGGGGAGAAAAATATGAAACTCCTGTAGAAGTTCCTCTTTCTCGTTAGACCCCTTCTGGATCGATTCATTAATTGCCTGAATAAGGTCCGGTCCCGGTATGTGTCCTAAGGAAGTGTGGTTTTTTAATCTTGTTACAAGAATTTTGAATAAATTTCGTTTATCCTGGTTCTCAGAGGTAATGAATACTTCGTTACCTCTGGTAAATACCTGTTCATCCAGAATATTCTCAATAATCTTTAAATTTGCATCATTTACACCACATAGGTGGTGCATTACCTCTTTATCTTCCAGTACAATGGTAAGGTTTTTACTCAAAAACAGTAACTCTCCTTATGGTACATATAAAGTGTATCTATGAGAAATGGAAATAGTCAAGTCATTGTCAAGCCATTGTAAATATCTCCACTAGCATCTACCAGGTAAGAGATTCATCCTCGTAGGTAACAGTCCGTTTTATCTCGGGGATGGGGTTCCACTGAACAAATATAGAGAAACGAGATTCCCATTCGTATTCTCTATACCCCAAATTGTTTGTTTTTAAAATGGGCTCCCCCGTGTAATCCAGTGCCAGGTCCCAATCGTAGAGATGATGAAGAAGCGAAACCTGGATTTTTTTTGCATTAAAAAAAGATTCCCGCCGATGTTCTTTATTGAAAATATTGAATGACTTAAAAAAATCCGTTAAGGGATTCACCGGTTCGAGCCCCAACTTTCTCGATAAAAGGGGAAAATATCGGAAGGTATTTGTATTCTCCGAAAGAAAACTTATATTTAAATCCAGAAATTCATGGATGTAAAAATGCAATCCCAGAGAAAAACGAAATAAATTCTCAGAAAAACGAATAAGATTCATATTCCAGGTTGTATCCAGATTTATGTCGAGAAAAATGCGATTTTTCCATAGTGGTCCAGTCTTAAAAGTGTGGTCTATACCGGCGTACAAGGACTCCGGTTGAAAGTAGTCCTCACCCTCCTCTATCCAGCCTGTTCCGGTAGAAAACTTGTAGGGTGTGGTTTTTCTAGCGATAAACCCGGTTTTAACCCATGCCAAAGTCAGCTGTGTTTCACTATAGGTGGGGTCTCTATGGATCGGGAGGCCGGGTTCTTCCTCCATGGCTAGTTCACTATTGCCGAGAGAAAAGGTCTGCTTTAATCCTAGCATATCATCAAAGAAACTGATCTTTAGTTCACTGGTATTTTCTGTAAGGTATCCGTAATTAAAATCTAAATAGAGAGCATTGCTGATATACGAGGAAGAAAGAAAAGAAAGAGTTTCTTTTACTCGTAGGGGGTCATACTCCCAACCGTAAATGTCCTCTTTGAAAGAAGTAGATACCTCACTCGTTAAAGGGCCGGTTCTAAGGGTAAGGGCCGGGCTAATCTCCGCGTAAAGGGGGGGGAGGACAAACTGTGTTTGAAGACTCTGGTCCTGTTCCCACACTCGGAGATTAAAGAGAATATCCAGGTTGTGTTTCGAGAAGTATTCACGCTGCCAATGAAAGGGATAGGTAGTATACACAGGCTCTCGGGGGCTAATGTTGTAATCAAAACGCTTTTCAACCACATCGGCTGCAATGGTATAGGCGATGTGGGATTTTTCCAAATAAGAATTGCCTAAGAGAGGGAAGCTTGTTAAGCTAATTTCATCTCTTAGGCGAATATAATTGGCATTGTAATCCTGGAGAAGATAGCTGTCCCAGAGCGATGCAACAGAATCCGATGGATCGAAGTGTTCTTTATATTCTCCCTGAAGAGTTAGGGTGTTTTTAAGGATAAACAGTTTCTCCAAAATACTGAAAGAATAATCCAACTGTACTGTTCCGTACGTATTTAAAAGGGAATAGGCTTTACTGAAATCTATATCCCCGGGGTAATGCCAATAGTCAGAATCCATATTTGATTCCAAGGTCAGAGCAGGTCTTACGGAGTAACCTATGGTATGACGAAAGGGGTCTACAAGGACCGGACCAGCCACGGGATCGTCTAATTCTCTATAGGGCAGCTTAGGAGAAATGGGTAGGCTCTTAGTTTTTTCGATTCCGTAGGTCCTTTCCGCCGGCATTATTTCATTGTTATTTTCTTGCCTCGGCTCTTCCCAAGGAACGGTGAGGCCCTTTCCGGGGAGCTCCCTTAGATTCTGTTGCCCCTTAGATTTTTTAGATTTTTGGGACGATTTTGTATCGAGAATTGTTCCCGCCAGAGTGGCGCTGAAACCTGGAAGCAGGTAGCTGGAAGGATAAAAAAATTTTCTTTCCGGAAAGGAGTATTCTGTTCGTTCCGATTCCGGGACAAAATTGGGATCTCCCGGGTCCAGGCCGGGAGTATTGCTCTCTTTTATTTCCTTTGTCCTCCACTCCATTTCCATAGCAATTCTTCGCACTTCCGCGGTGGAAATATAGGGTGACACCATCCTAGTGTCCGGTTTAAGACTGGTTTGTAGGGACCAGCTTAAAGATGTCATTTCTCCTTGGGTTTTTTCCTTTCCGAACTCGCCCGGTTCCTCTCCGGTTATCCCCATAATCTTTCCCCAGTCGATTCGCTCTTCCCTTCTTCCAAAATCTCTCTGAAAGAATGGGTCAGAGTACAGGGGGAGCTCTATATTCAAAGAAAACCAGTCCAAACCCAGCGAGAGGAAAGAATCGATTCCATAGCGCAGGGGAAAGGAAAAACCGAGAAAAGAGGAGTTGTTCCAGTCGCTTACGAAATCATCATTGTTGTTTTCCCTGTAGGGTGTAAAGGCGGAGGTCCCAATGTCGTAATAAATGTTTCTGCTTCTGGCAACAGCGGTATAGATTTTGAGGTCTTTTAAAACTCCACGGTTAGTGAGAGAAGCATCGAATCCAAGATAGTAACCCAGGCGCATATAGGCATCTAACATTATTTTGGCATAGGTGTTTGTTTGTTCTAAAAACTCCTTAGCCTTTTTTTCTTCTTCTGTGAGTTGACGTGTTTTACGCAGGAAAAGTCCCTTTAGTTCTTTTTTATAATCCTCTCCACCCCTTTCCATCTGGAGGAGGGAGAGACTCTCATCACTCTTACTGGGTTGTCCCACAAGATAGGTGGTAGTTTGTATAAAGTATCCCTCCTCCGGTCGGAATCCTATAACGGGGTGAAAGAAAATTTCATCTCCAGGCTTAAAAAAATAGGGTATGTAGAACACGGGAACTCTGCCCATGTAAAGAACAGCATGTTCTATTCCCCATTCTCCCGGCGCAAGGACATAGATTTTTTTAGCTTTTATCTGATAGTATGGCGGCTCACCCGGGGAAGAGGTAATGCTTCCGTCCTCCAGAGTTACCACATCCTTACTTGAGCGTATGATGTGCCGGCCGTAGAACCTAAACTCGAGCTTTTCCTCAGATACCTCCTCCTCCGAACTAGTAATACCTTTAAAAAAGACCCCTTTCCAGTTGTCCACATTGAAGGTAAGACTCTCTCCGGTGAATACTTCTTCCTCCCCCTTCTCTATAAGGGTATACTCTATTCCCCCCTTTGCAGATAAGTAGTTGTTGGATTGATTAAAGACTATCTTTCCCGCTCGAATAATGTGCCGGGACTCGGTTGCTTCGTCCTTTAACTCTAAAATTACATCCCCTTCTAAAACAATGTAATCTTCCTCGATTTCACTAAGGGTAAAATATTCAGTCTTATCAGCGGAGGTTATGGTTATTTTCCTGCCTCCTTTTTTTTCTGTCCCGCCCGCTCCTCTTTCTTCTTCAGATACACCATAGAATGTATACAGGCGGTCTCTGAGGTCCTCTATAGTTCCTTTTGTAGAAAGATCCAGAGAGGAACACCAAGAGAGGAGTTCATAGTACTGCGCGGTATTAATGTCTATGGAGAGGGTATCCTTAAAAAGATTCTTCTCCTCAGCTTCCGGACTTTGAGCGTAACTATTAAAGATCTGCAAACACCCTATACAGAAAAACGCAATAAGGGCTCTCTTTTTTTGAATCCCTTTTACCATGCAACTCCTACTTCTTTTCATTGTTTCCGGTAGAGAGGACCTCCTTTAAAAACCATCCTGTATAGGATTTCTTGTCCTTGGCCACCTCCTCCGGAGTGCCTTTGGAAACAATGGTCCCCCCTCCATAGCCTCCCTCCGGACCTAAATCTATCAGATAATCAGCCTGTTTGATTACATCCAGATTATGCTCTATGAGGGAAACTGTATTCCCTCCTTCCACGAGCAGCTGAAGCACAGACAAAAGCTGCTTTACATCAGCAAAGTGAAGACCGGTAGTGGGTTCATCTAAAATGTAAAAGGTCTTTCCCGTGTTTCGTTTCGACAGCTCTAAAGAGAGTTTCACCCTCTGGGCCTCCCCGCCGGAGAGAGTAAGAGCCGATTGACCGAGTTTTATGTAGCCCAACCCAACAGAGACCAGGGTTTCCAGTTTGCGTTTAACCGGCGGGACCTTTTCGAAGAAACTAAGAGCGTCCTCTACAGTCATCTCTAAGACTTCATAGATATTTTTTCCCTTGAAACGGATGTCCAAGGTCTCTTTGTTAAAACGTTTTCCCTTACATACATCGCAGGTAATGTACACATCGGGGAGGAAGTGCATTTCGATTTTTATTGTTCCCGCTCCTTGGCAGTTTTCACAGCGGCCCCCCTTTACATTAAAGGAGAACCTTCCTGGTTTGTAGCCTCTAGCCCGAGATTCAGGTAGGCCGGCGAAGAGGTCACGAATAGGGGTAAAGACCCCCACATAGGTAGCGGGATTTGACCTGGGGGTCCTTCCAATGGGGCTTTGGTCTATGTTGATAACCTTATCAATATATTCTACTCCCTGAATATCCTCGTACTGACCTTCTCTGAGTCTTGAGCGACTTACACGGTTGGCAAGAGCAGGATAGAGAACATCGCTTAAGAGGGAAGATTTCCCGGACCCGGAGACTCCCGTTATTGCTATAAAAGTGCCTAAGGGGAAATCCACGCGGATATTTTTCAGGTTATGCTCTTTCGCTCCGAGGAGGGTAATACAATTTCCATTCCCCTTTCTTCGCTCTTTAGGAACAGGTATGGTAAGGGTGCCTGTTAAAAACTGTCCTGTCAGACTCTTTTTCTCTCGGCGTATGTCTTCTACTTTTCCCTGGGCCACCACGTAGCCTCCGTGAACACCCGCGCCGGGACCGAGGTCTATAATGTAATCGGAACTTAAGAGGGTCTGCTCATCGTGTTCCACAATAATGAGGGTATTTCCAATGTCCCGAAGATGTTTCAAGGTCGTAAGTAATCGTTCGTTGTCCCGCTGATGAAGTCCTATGGAGGGTTCGTCCAAAATGTAGAGCACCCCTACAAGGGAAGACCCAATTTGGGTGGCGAGACGGATCCTCTGAGCTTCTCCTCCGGAGAGGGTCGAGGCCTTTCTCTCTAAGGTAAGATACTCCAAACCGACACTTCTCATAAAAGTTAAGCGGTTGGTTATTTCTTTTAGTATCTGCCCCGCTATCTGTTTCTCCGTTTTATTCAGCTTCAGGTCCTCGAAAAAAACCAACGACTCGTCCACCGATTGAAGGGAGATTTCATGGATATTCTTCTCCCCTACCCTTACGGCCAAACTTTCAGGTTTTAACCGCTTTCCGCCGCAGACCTGACACTCTTTTTGACTCATATATCCTTCTAACCAATCCTTTATGTGGTTCGAAGTAGTCTCTAGATATCGTCGTTTAAGTTCGTTTAAGACTCCTCGAAATTTTGAGGAGTATTCAAATTTCCCTGTTTTCTCCCGGTTACTATACTTCACATGTATGGTATCTTCTGAACCGTGGAGTATTGTTTTGTAGATATGATTGGGGAGCTTTCCAAGAGGTGTATCGAGATCAAATCGAAGGTGACTTGCCAGGGATTCAAACCAGCTCCTCTGCCAGGCGGATTTCGGGTTTATCGGTGCAATGCCTCTCTGATTAAAGGAGAGGGTTTTATTAGGAATTACTAGATCAGGATCGAAATCGAGGGTCATTCCTATACCCGCGCATTCCGGGCAGGCGCCATAGGGATTGTTGAAGGAAAAAAGCCTAGGCTGCAGTTCTGGTATGGATATATTGCAAATTGGACAGGAGTTCCTCTGGGAAAAGAAGTCCTCCTCCTCTCCTGCTGAAGTGGATCTAAGGACCCTCATTGTTCCCTCCGCTACTTCAAGGGCCGTTTCAACCGACTCTGCAAGACGGTTCCTAATATCCCGCTGTACTTTTAAACGATCGACTACAATATCTATATCGTGTTTTTGTTTCTTATTTAAGCTGATCTGTTCATCCAGGGATCGGACCTCTCCGTCCACCCTGACTCTAACGAAACCGGAGCGTACCGCGTCCTCAATAATTTTCTGATGCTCTCCCTTTTTCCCCCTGACCACGGGAGCCAGGACCATGATTTTGGTGTTTTTGGGATACGCCATAATAGTATCAATAATCTGGTCCACCGACTGCTCTTGAATTTCCCTTCCGCAGTTTGGGCAGTGGGGAACGCCGATTCTGGCAAAGAGAAGACGGAAATAGTCATAAATTTCTGTTACCGTTCCAACTGTGGAGCGAGGGTTCCGATGAGTGGTTTTCTGTTCGATGGAGATAGCGGGGGAGAGGCCTTCGATATAGTCCACATCCGGTTTATCCATTCTTCCGAGAAACTGCCTCGCGTAGGCGGAGAGGGATTCTACGTACCGGCGTTGGCCTTCAGCAAAAATAGTATCGAAGGCCAAAGAAGACTTTCCGGAACCGCTTAAACCGGAGATGACGATGAATTTGTCCCGGGGAATTGTTATATCTATGTCTTTTAGATTGTGCTCCCTAGCTCCTTTAATAATAATCTTATCCATTCTTCCTGTCCTGGAAGCAGAGTAGTATATTCCTATTCCCCTGGCAACAGAGGAACTCGTTATTTGTCGTTATTTTTGAACTGCCTTATGGATTTTCTAACTTCACCGTAGGGGGTTTAATATCCGGATTGGCAAGTCTTCTCTTTGCTAATGCGTTTAGCTGTTCATCTTGACTGTAGTTCACCACTAAACTCCAGATCCGCGCCGCCGCTGCATAACGTTTTTCAAAGGCGATGGAATCCCCTAACAGAAGGAGCATCTGGTAGAGTTCATGGTCAAGCGTATATCTTTCAAGGACCGGATACTCCATTATGTCATTAAGTGTCTCAGCCGGTGAAACATACTTGTAGTCCGGGTCTATCGTTTTTAGTTCTTCAATTGATTTTGAGAAGATCGAAATTACAGGAAGAAGAAAATGAATGAGTCGGTCCCTCCTGTTCCACTGGTAATGATAATATCCCAGTTTTTTGTGGGCTTCAAAGGAAAAATCCAGGGTTAAACGATAAAGCTCCAGTACCTTCGTTAAACCCTCACCACTGTCTAAAATAAGTTCAAGGATATTGTCCCTCATTTTTTGATATCGTTTATCCGTGTAGTATGGATTATCCATAACGATCTGGTTCAGAGTGTCCGACATTTCCTTCATATTCCCTTTTTTTTCGTACAAACCCGCAATGGTATAGAGTAATTCATATTTTTTCTCCGGGATATAGAAAGAATCCGCCACCTTTAATGCCTTTCCATACTGCTCTAAAGCGAGTTCGAAGAGACCTTCCTGCTCAAAAACCTTCCCTATCCACATCTCTGCTTCGGGATAGGGGGCGTATACGGAGAGAGCTTCTCGAAAAAATTCTAATGCCCTGCCAAGTTCACGCTGTTCGTAGGCTTCCTTCCCCTTCTCTATAAGATACCAGGAAGGTCTATTATCCAAAGCGTAGGAACTTAGGACCCCGAAAAGAAACATAATAGGTATTAGAAAGAATATCTTTTTCATAACAATTCCAACTCTTGTAAAAACACCTCGAAGGCCTCTTCTTCGGATATTTTCTTATACAAGCTCCCCTTTTTAAAGAGTACTACCTCTTTTCCCGCTCCCGTAATCCCCAAATCCGCGTGCTTTGCTTCCTCCGGTCCGTTTACTACGCATCCCATGACAGCAACGTGCACTTTCTTTTTTCTTCCTCCCCAACTCTCTTCTAAACGTTTCGCGAAACTGTGAACATCGAAGGTCGCTCTGCCGCAGCGGGGACAGGACACGAGGATCATTCCTTCGTCTCTTATATTTTCGGCACGAAGTATCTCTCTTCCAGTAATTATTTCATCCTTCGACGGTGAGGATAGAGAAACGCGTACAGTATCTCCAATGCCTTCTCTAAGAAGAGTCCCGATCCCTAAAGTATTCTTTACAATTCCTGGTATGAGGGGTCCCGCCTCGGTAATTCCGATATGAAGGGGATAGTCGTAACGGGCGGAAAAATTACGGTTTGCCTCCACCGTGGCTCTTACATTGGAGGCTTTTAAGCTGAATACGGCATTCTTAAAGCCATGCTTCTCCAAAAATTCGATTTCCTCCTCCGCCGCCTTTAGCATGGCCGAGGCAATGTCCTCTTTTTGCCGAAGTTTTCTCGGAAGAGATCCCCCGTTTATTCCAATTCGAAGGGGTACGTTCTTACTATCCGCCCTCTCCAGAAGATCTTTCACTTTCCAGGAGGCGCCTATGTTTCCGGGATTAATTCTGATTTTCGTTACACCCTCTTCTATGCATTTAAGGGCCAACCTGTGATCGAAATGAATGTCAGCTACTACAGGTATAGGTAGTTCACGGGCTATTGTCCCCAAAATCTCCGCAGCTTCCTCGTCCGGTACGGCAAATCTGATAATTTCACATCCAAGGGTTACCAATGAGTGTAATTCTTTCATGGTATCCTCATCGGCACCCTTAAGGGGCTGCTTCCACATGGTCTGCAGACTTATAGGAGCATTACCACCGATGAAGGTGTTACCGAGGGATATTTTTCGAGTAGCTCGTCTCGTATGCATTTGAACTATTCCCATCACTAACCACCATTACTTGAGGCTCTTTCAAAATGCTATTTTTCAGAGCCTCAATATTGGGTTAATAAAAAGATAAGACTTAGCGCTGCGTTAATGAAAGGTATCAAACCGCAAAGCATAGGGCACTGCGGTTGGTTAGATTCGGCATGTCCGCATTCCCCTATGGGGCTTCTAAGAGTATAACCATAGTAATAGTTCTTAGAGAATACCCAAGAGAAAAACCATTACGAATAGGGCCACGGTTTCAATAAGACCTAACACCATAATGTAATTACCGAAGCCCTTTCCTGTCTCTGCTAGAGCATCCGAGGCGACTGCACCGGCCTTTCCCTGGTACCATGCGGAGAAACCCATACCCAACCCGCCGAACACACCTGCCCCAAGGATAATCCCCGGGTCAACACTGCCGGCCGCGGCATTCAACGAATTCATAAGAATAAGACCATAAATAGTTTGGGTCAGCGGCGCTCCTACAAAGGCAATAAGCATAAACGGAGCGGGTTTATTCTGCGCGAAACACTTCTTCCAAGCGCCCACAGCGGCCATTCCGGCGGTACCAGCACCCAAGGCTGATCCGACGGCTGCAAGGGCAATTGCTCCTCCTACTCCAATTAATCCAATATTCATTATAACGTCTCCTTCTGTTCATTTTTTTTATCGTATATAAACGGTTTATAGGGAATTCCGGTCCATTCCATTCCAAGGTGACCGGAAAACTCCAGCATATTCAATCGTACTCCGTGTACTATGACGCTTAAGGCACCCATAAGCAGGTTCATTGTGTGTCCGAGGAGGAGTATTAGAATTCCCGCAATAATTCCTACTACTCCAGTGGAGAGGTCCGCCGACATCTGATTAAAACTTTTCGCAATCTCCACGGTGGCCAATCCAACTGCAAAGAGTCGAATATAGGAGATAATATCGGAAAAAGCAGAAATACCATCGAGAAGGGTGGTAATAATATTCGCTATACCCTTACCAATTCCTTTGAAGAAATTTCCCTCCTGATTGGAGAAGAGTATTACAAAGATCAAGCCAACTCCTATCATGTAGAGAGCAAAATCCGGCATTGGGTACTGTTGCGGACTGAGTACGATATTCAGCACTAGATAGAAAAGACCTAGAACCATACTCAACCATCCCAGCTGTGCAAATGCCTTAATAAGCGGGGCCTTCTTCAGTTGGGTAAAAAAATTCCAGATATGGGCAATACTGATCTGTACAGTTCCGAGAATAAAACAGATGAATTTGATTGTTTCACTACTTTCAGGATTGAAGCTGTATAGCACGGGAACAATAAAAACCGAGAGGAAAGAGTTCTCCACAATGGTTTTGGATCCGAACCAGGTACCTGTTACGGCCCCCCATATGATGGTACATGAACTCAGAAGAAAAAGCAGAATTATCCCACGGTCTGTTTTTCCTGTCTTTTTTCTTCCGCTAATCATGGCAAGAAAGCTGACAATGAGTAATACGAACCCATAACCCCCGTCGCCAATAATCATTGCAAAGAAGATGCTGAAAAAAACTAAAAAGAAGAAACTAATATCGTATTCCTTATAGCCCGGGACAGTACCGAGGAGTTTAAATACCGGTTCAATGATACTCACCGCTTTTGGGTTTTTAACTTTTGTAGGGACCCTGTCTTTGTCTCCAGGCTCCTGGAGCAGCAAACCCCAGGATTCTTTTTTTGCAGTTTTTTCCAGGTCGTTTACCTGGTTGACAGGAACAAAACCAGTTAGAAAGCAGAGCGTGCCATCCTTTTCCATGCCAAGGTTGATTTCCTCAAAGTCAATGATCCGATTCACATACTCTAAAGCCATGGAATAAAATTCGGCTTTCTTTGCTTCTTCCATAATTTTCTTATCACATTCGGATATCTTCTCTTTAATTTTCTTCTTACTAACCCGAATTTGGTCCAGGCCCATCTCCGGAAGGGAGAACCATCCTTCTTCGTTTTCCGGAGGCTGGTAGAGATAGACGGAAACTACCCTCACTTTATTTTTTCCAGCCTCCAGGAGAAACCGAGAGTCTTCTTTTTCTTCTGTCTCCTCTTTTATCTCCTCCTCCATCTTCTCCCAGGCTTCTCTGGTAGTCTCTAAAAGCCGGATATGAATACCCTTATCATTCAATTCTTGAATAGCGGATGGATCGAAATCTCCCCAAGCTTCCAGACGTTCCTCTTCCCGCCGATATTTGTCCAAGGTATCGTCCAGCTGCTTCTTCTCATTCTGCACTCGAAGAAGCTCTTCGGCGTTCTCCAGAACTTCCTCTACCGTCAGCGATTCTCCACTAGACTCCTTTTTTACTTCGGGGGGGAAGAGCTGTAGACAATGTTCAAGATTTCCCCTCTTGTGGTAGAGTTCAGCAAGGGTCTCAGTTTCTTCCAAACCTTCCGGCTTTTCTATCTCCACATGAAGGACCCCCAAGTTTCCCAGTTTTTCCAGGGTTTTTAAACGCATGGAGTCAGTCACTATGATGGAAGCTTTTTTCATTGGAACTATCATATTCTAAGACGCCCTCGCTACTTTATTCTTTGCAATTTTGCCTCGCACAACTGCCGCGGTTTGTTCATCACCTAAATAGATCCTTATTTTTCTAATATTCTCCTTTGCCTCCGGGATCTTTACCTTTTCGAAGAGATTCACTCTCTGGTTAGTTATTCTAAGTTCTTCTCCAAGTAACTCCAACTGATTTTGTAGTACTGCAATTTCTTCATCCAGGCTAATAATATGTTGAATGGCCTCGATACCCCGGTCCACCCAAAGAGGTGTAGCAAAAAGATCATAGGGAATCTTTTCAAATTCGATACTCTTAAAAATGGGGATATCCACCCCGGCTATGTTTCCCCTTTCTTTTTCTACATTTTGTACCTTTACATACTGATGAAGTTCAATTTCCTCACCGAATACCGCTATCCAGCGGTCAATGTCTTTCTTGAAGTGCTCTTTCTCTTTTGCCTTCTCCCTTTCTTGCACCTCAATCTGCCGTATTACTAGTTGAATTTGCTGCTTCTTCAGTTGGAGAGTGGGAAGATATCGTTCGAACAGCTTCAGTGAGTCTTTTTGTTTTTTGAGTTCGTTCTTCGTAAGCTTTATTTTTGCCATGTTTAGCCTTCTCCGGCCACCCCGGCGGTACTATCTTCCTCTTTGTAAGGCCAAAATTCCTTTATAAGGTCTGATCGTAAGCCTGTTTCATCCGGGGTAAAACACTCAGCCAGGCTCTGCCAGCCTCTGTCAAGAGCTTCTTCCAGGGGTATGTTTACCGACAGGTCCATCATATCCCGTTCAAAGATTTCTCCGTACTTTAACAATTTAGTGTCCCAGTCGGACATCCTGAAACCCATGGATTTTTTCTCCGTGGATTCCTTGTACGCGGCGTAAAGTCGTATCATACCATCCATGAGGGACCGATGGTCCGCTCGAGTGTCCTTGTTCACCATCTGTTTTAATCTTGAAAGGCTGCCGAAGGGTTCAATTCTTCCGTTCCTAAGATAGTACTGTCCCTCCGTTATGTATCCTGTGTTGTCCGGCACCGGATGGGTCACATCGTCTCCGGGCATGGTTGTCGCAGCAAGAATCGTTATGGAACCCGCGCCTTCAAAGTCTACTGCCTTTTCGTAGCGCGAGGCCAACTGGCTGTACAGGTCGCCGGGATAGCCGCGATTGGAGGGGACCTGTTCCATGGTAATAGATATTTCCTTCAATGCGTCCGCGAAGTTTGTCATGTCTGTTAAGAGTACTAAAACTTTCTTTCCCTTAAGGGCAAATTGTTCCGCAACTGCCAGGGATACATCCGGGACAAGAAGACTCTCTACGACAGGATCGGAAGCAGTGTGAACGAAAAAAATGGTCCTGCTTAGGGCACCGCCCTCTTCCAAACTGTCTTTGAAAAAGAGATAGTCGTCGTATTTTAAGCCCATTCCTCCGAGTATGATCATGTCCACCTCAGCCTGCATAGCAATCCGAGCAAGGAGTTGATTATAGGGTTCCCCGGACACGGAGAAAATGGGTAGTTTTTGAGATTCCACCAAACTGTTAAACACATCTATCATGGGAATACCCGTGCGGATCATGTTTCTGGGAATAATTCGCATAGCCGGATTTACAGAGGGTCCTCCGATTTCTATAAGATTTTCTTCTAGGGAGGGGCCCTTGTCCCTGGGCTGCCCGCTTCCGTTAAAGATTCGACCCAGAAGATTATCTGAAAAGGAAACCTCCATAGGATGACCAAGAAAACGGACCTCGTCGCCGGTGGAAATACCTCGAGAACCCGCAAAGACCTGGAGGGCCACCGTGTCTCCTTCCAGACGGATCACCTGTCCCAGTGAATCTCCGTAGGCGGAAGAGACTATGGCCAGCTCATCGTATCGGATGTTTTCCGCCTTTACGGTAATAACGTTTCCAGCTATTGAATCAATTTTACTGTATACTTTTCTCATTCTTGTCCTCCGCTGGGTGCTTTTTCCATGAGTTCTTTAGCGGATTTTTCCACTCCGATTTTTTTCTCCTCAATCATCTCAAGGAGTTCCTTTTCGCGGTTTATAAATTCATCCGATTTCCATTCACATCCGTTGTAGTCGAGATATTTTTGCCTGAGTTTGTTAAAATAGTTTCTTGCCTCTTCCTTGTCGGAGAAGTTAAATCGGGCCGTTAAGGCATTGAAAAGGATGTCGAATATATGGCGTTGTCGTTCGGTGGAAACAGAAGAGTCTACGGGATGAAAGGAGTCCTGCTGAAGGTAGACAGAATCGAGAAAATCGCTCTTTAGGTAGAGAATGTAATCGTCCAGGCTGGTCCCCTCTTCTCCAACCACCTTCATCATCTGGTCGACTTCATTTCCGGAAAAGATAATGTTCCTAGCGTACTCTGTCCTCTCCTCGTCTACAGATCCGGCATACTTACTCCAACTGTCCAGCGGATGGATTGCCGGATACTTCCTCGCGTCAGATCGCTCTCTGGAGAGTCCGTGGAAGGCCCCCACTACCTTCAAGGTGGCCTGGGTCACAGGTTCCTCAAAGTTACCTCCGGCAGGACTTACAGTGCCGCCGATAGTGACTGAACCCTCTACCCCGTTTTTTAAACGGACTAAACCGGCGCGTTCGTAGAAACTTGCAATAACCGATTCTAAATACGCGGGGAAGGCCTCCTCTCCGGGGATCTCTTCCAAGCGGCCTGACATTTCCCGCATTGCCTGTGCCCAGCGTGAGGTGGAATCCGCCAAGAGAAGGACATGAAGACCCATTTGTCGGTAATACTCGGCAATAGTGACCGCAGTATAGACAGAAGCCTCCCGGGCAGCTACGGGCATA